>JANXUM010000070.1 GCA_025356215.1 Bryobacter sp.
TCGTGCACGTCGCCCTTCACCGTCGCCAGCAGCAGCTTGCCCCGGCTTTGTGTATCGGCCTTCTCCATAAATTGCTCAAGATGCGCCACGGCTGCCTTCATCGCCTCGGCGCTCTGCAACACCTCGGCCACAATGAGTTCGTTTGCGTTGAACAAGCGGCCCACTTCGTCCATGCCCTTCATCAACGGCCCGTTCACGATATCGAGTGGCGCGGCACCCTCGGCCCGCTTCAGGTCGAGATCCGCCACCAGCCCATCCTTGGTGCCTTCGATGATGTAATTCGCCAGCCGCTCATCGAGCGGTAACAGCTTGGCGCTGGCCTTCTCTTTTTTCACCGCGCCGCGGAAGTGCGCCGCGATCGCGTCGATGTGCAGCTTATTCAGCGCCGCTTTTTGTTCCTTTGTCTGTTGTCGCCAATCCTCCGCCTCCCCATTGGCTGGCGTGTTGAACAGCAGGTTCTCGGCCAGCTTGCGCTCCTCGGGCGGCAGCGAGGCAAAGCGCTCCAGCTTCTCGGTATTGACGATCGCCAGATCCAGGCCCGCCTTGGTGCAGTAGTAAAGAAATACGCTGTTCACCACTTCGCGCGCGTTCGCTGGCAGCCCAAAGCTGATATTCGAAATTCCAAGCGTCGTCTTCACGTAGGGGATCTGCGCCTTGATCATTCGCAGCGCTTCGATCGTCTCCACCGCCCCGCCAATGTAATTCTCATCGCCGGTCGCGCAAGGGAACACCAACGGATCGATGATGATGTCCTCCGGCTGCAACCCGTACTTGGTCGTGAGGATCTGGACACTGCGCTGCGCGATCGCCAGCTTGCGCTCCCGCGTAAACGCCTGCGCCTGCACCGGGTCCTCATCGATCGTGCCCACCACCACCGCCGCTCCATACTCGCGGATCAACGGGCAGATCAACTCAAACTTCTCCTCGCCGTCTTCGAGATTGATCGAGTTGATAATCGACTTACCCTGGCAGTAACTCAGCGAGAGCTCGATCGACTTGGGATCGGTCGTATCGATCATCACCGGCGCCTTGATCTTGCCCATCAGCTTTTCGTAAAAAGGCGGAATGTCCTTGATCTCATCGCGCTCGCTGGTTTGCAGACAGATATCGACGATATGCGCGCCGCCGCGCACCTGGCGCCTTGCGATCTCGGTAGCCTCTTCCCATTTCTCATCGTTGATCAGGCCCTTAAATAAACGGCTGCCGATCACGTTGGTGCGCTCGCCCACCAGCAACGGGCGGTTGGTCTCATCCGCCTCCACTAACTCAATGCCGGAGTAATATGCGCGATGCGACAGAGCTTTGGGCTTACGCGGCGCGCGGCCTTGGGCTAACTCCCAGATCGCTTTGATATGCGCCGGCGTCGTCCCGCAGCAACCGCCCACAATGTTCAGCCAGCCTTGATCGATAAATCTTCCCAGTTGCGCGGCCAAGGTCTCCGGGGTCTCGTTGTACTTCAGTTCATGGTTGGGTACGCCCGCGTTCGGGTAGCAAGAGATCAAGTGGTGGCTCATCTCGTGCAGGCTGCGGATATGGTCGGTCATAAACTCGGGGCCCGTCGCGCAGTTCAACCCGATGCTCAAAATATTCGCGTGCGCCAGCGACGTGTACAGCGCCTCGGCGTCTTGCCCGGCCAGCATGGTGCCGTTGTTCTCGATCGTGCCGCTTACCATCACCGGCACGATCTCGCCCAGTTCGCGCCCTAGTTGATTGATCCCCAGCAGCGCCGCCTTGATGTTGCGCGTGTCCAGGCAAGTCTCGACCAGCAAGATGTCCGCTCCACCATCCACCAACCCCTTGGCCTGAAGATAGTAACCGTCACGCAGGGCGTCCATCGTGGTGTTGCCGTTCACCGAAATCGCCTTCGTCGTCGGCCCCATGCTGCCGGCCACAAAGCGGGGCCGTCCGTCTTTGGCTTCAAACTCCGCCGCCGCCTCACGCGCTATCGACGAGGCCAAAGCATTCACTTCGTGAATCTTTTCCTCAATGCCAAACTCCGCCAGCGTGATCGTATGCCCGCCAAAGCTGTCCGTCTCGACGATGTCGGCTCCGGCCGCATAGTACTCGCGATGGATATCGCGAATCCAGTTTGGACGCGTGTACAGTAGGTTTTCCGAACAGTTCTCAAACGACGGCCCGCCCCAGTCCTCATAGGTCGGGTTGTACTGCTGGAGCATCGTGCCCATCGCCCCGTCAAGAATCAAAATGCGGTTCTGAAGCGCTTCGGCAAGCGCCTCGCGGCGCTCTTTGCGGCTGAATTTCATTGTTCCTTCTATTTTAGCGGCCTCTTGAGCGATCCTTAAATTATGCGCGTATGGATTTGTTTGGTTACCCTTTTGTGCTTGACGGCTTGGGCCGACGAGGTCAAGCTAAAAAATGGTGATCGGCTCAGCGGACAAGTGGCTCGCTTGGACCAAAAGGAACTCACGCTCAAGACCGATTTCGCCGGGGACATCAAGATCAAACGCGACGCGGTGGCCTCCATCATCACCTCCGACCCAGCCAACGTCACGCTCAAGGACGGCCAAAGTCTCTTTGGACGTATTAAGCTCGCCGACGCCAAAGTCGAGGTCGCCACAGAGTCTGCCGGCACCATCACCGCTCAGGAGGCCGACATCGTTCTCTTTCGCAACAAGGCCGACCAAGACGCCTACCTGAAGGAGATCGACCGCCTGCGCAACCCGCGCCTGGTCGACCTCTGGACCGGCAGCGTCGACCTCGGCTACGCCCAGGCCCGCGGCAACGCCAGCACCAACACCATCTCCAGTGCCGCCAAAGTCCTGCGCACCACAACCCGCGATTCCATCAACGCGTATTTCTACTCGCTCTACTCCAACAACAAGAACAACGGCCAATCCGTGCTTGCGGCCAACTCGATTCGCGGCGGTGTCAAATACGACGTCAACCTCTCGCCAAAATATTACGCCTTCGGCTCCACCGATCTCGAATTCGATCAGTTCCAGAATCTCGACCTCCGCTTTGTCCCGGCAGCCGGTCTTGGCCGTCATTGGATTCAAAGCAAGACAACGGTCTGGGACGTCTTTGGCGGAGCCTCGCTCAATCGCGAATTCTTCAGTACCGGCCTCAGCCGCACCTCGGCTGAAGTCCTCGCCGGCAATGATTTCTCCCGCAAATTCGGCATCTTCTCAATGTCGGAGAAAGCGGTCTTCTACAACAACGTCTCAAACTCCGGTAACTACCGTTTGAACGCCGATCTCACCCTCGCTGCCGCCCTCCGCAAGTGGCTCAGCTTTCAAATCTCCGCCGGCGACCGCTACCTCTCCAACCCCCTGCCCGGCCGTAAGACAAACGACCTGGTCGTCACCACCGGGGTTCGCCTCATCTTTGCGAAGTGACGGAGCGAATCCAGTCTCTCGACCAATTCCGCGGCTACACCGTCGCGGGAATGTTCCTCGTCAATTTCATCGGCGGGTACGCCAGCGTCCACGACGTCTTCAAGCACCACAACACCTACAACAGCTACGCCGACACGATCATGCCGCATTTCTTCTTCGCGGTCGGCTTTGCCATGCGATTGCTGCTACTCAAAGGCACCGCCACCGGTGCAATGGTCTGGCGTGCCCTGGGCCTAATTCTGCTGGGCGTGGTCGTATATGGCCTCGACGGAAACTACAAATCCTGGGCCGAGATCGCCGCCCTCGGCCTGCGTGGTTTTATCGAGAATAGCTTTCTGCGGAGCCCGTTCCAAGCTCTGGTCCACATCGGAGTAACGACGCTCTGGATCCTGCCGGTCATGCGCCGCCGCAGCCGCGACCTTGTGCTGTTCGCCACCGCCAGTGGGCTACTTCATCTGGCGCTGAGCTCCGCCTTCTGGTACGCGTTTCTGATGAAGGTGCGCGTCATCGATGGCGGCCCGCTTGGCTTCTTAAGCTGGACGCTGCCCACCATCGCCGGCGCGCTCGCCTACGACGCGATTCTCAAATACGGTCCCGCCCTGGCCGCGCCCCGCATCGCCACAACCGGCATCGCCGTCGCCCTGCTTGGCTATGCGATCTCGTGCGTGCCGGCGATGGCAGCCCCGCCCTTCTGGCCTCCTTGGCGCGCGCCCGATCTCTGGACGATGTCCCAGCGCGCGGGCAGCCTCTCCTATCAGGTCTTCAGCGCCGGCTTCTCCCTCATGATCTACTCCAGCTTTCTATGGTTCTGCGATGTGCGAAAACCCGGCCTTGCCTGGGGCGTCTTTGCCACCTTCGGCACCAACGCGCTCGCCGCATACCTGATCCACATGCCCGTTCAAAAGCTCGTAGCCAAGTTCGCGCCCCGGGATTCCCCGCTCCCCTGGGCGCTCTTACTTTGCGCCGTTTACTTTCTGATCGTCTGGACCATGGTTAGGAGCCTGGAGCGTCGGCGCATTTACCTGCGCCTCTGAGCAGCCCGGCAACTCCCGCCCCGCATAGTAGAAAAGACTGTAGCGAAAGCCGCGCGATTCCCCATCCGGCAGGCAGCGCAAATGCTGCGCCTCCCACACGCCCTTCGCCGACACCTTCATCGACAAGGCCGGGTACAACTGCCACTTCAGACAACAGATGGCAACATCGCTGCACCAATCAGACCCCGCTTCGGAAAGCGCCACGCCGCAAAGGCCGCCACCGGCACCACCAGAAACCACGCCCAGGCCGTGATCGCGAAAGGTGCTTTCGATAGCCCTTCGTCAAAGGCATCCGGCAACCAAGGCGCGGCCGCCGGCAACGCCACCAACAACCCGGCCGCCACCGCATAATGCCAGCGCAGTAACCGCGCCGCAATCAACATCGCAAACGAAGGCAGTAACGGCAGCAGGTAAGCGGGCAACTTATTGCGCGACGCACTGAAGAACAGCAGCCCCCAGATCGCCGTCCACAAGTAAGGCCGCTCCGCCAGGCGAACGCGCAACAAGGCCGCGGTCCAGGGGAAAAGCAATCCAGCCAGCACCGGCAGATAAAACCACCAAGGCTGCACATGCTGCAAGTCTGGCGACACAAAGCGTTGAATGTGGTGCTTCACAATAAATTCGTCAATGAACACCTTGCCATTGACCGCGTAACAAGCCAGGTACCAAGGCGCCGCCACCGCCACGCAAGTTACCCAATGCCGCCACTCGCGTCGATAAAGAAAGGCCACCGGCAAGCAGAGCACCAACGGCACAAGCCCTTTGGCCAACACCGCCGCCCCCAGCGCCACCCCCGCCAGCCAAGGCCGTTCGCGTAACATCAAGATCAACCAGGCATTAAAGCAAACAGCCAGAGGTATGTCGGTCACCGCCGCTTGAGACAATGCCAACCACCCCACCGACGTCCCCAACACCAGCGCCGCCTCGGCCCCGGGCATCAAGAATAAGAACCCCAATCCCAGCAGCGCCACGGGCAGCCGCGCCGCCCAATCCGGCGGAAACCCTAGTAAGTCAAAGCCCGCGATCATCCAATAGAGCAACGGCGGTTTCTCGAACCACGGCTTGCCCCAAAGCACCGGCGTGATCCAATCTCCACTGGCGGCCATTTGATGGCCGATGGCGGCGTAGCGCGGCTCGTCGGCACCGAAAATTCCGCTCGTTGCGAGCAGAAACAAGTAGGGGATGGAGAGCGCGGCCACGCCCCAGGCAAGGGGCTTGGGCACCATTCAAGTATAATCATGGCTTCCACCATGGGTCTTCTCGACATAGCAAAGTTGCCAACCGCGGAAAACTCCGCCATCCGCCTTCACGAATCGGACAACGTCGCCATCGCGCGCGTCCCCTTGAGCCCCGGTGCCACCGTCGTAGTGGCCGGCAAGAGCGTCAAGGTTCTCGAGAGCATTCCCGCCGGCCACAAGGTCTGCCTCACCGCCATCCGCGCCGGCGACAACGTCACCCGCTACGGGCAAGCCATCGGCAAGGCCAAGATGGACATCGCTCCGGGCCAGCACATTCACACACAGAACCTTGCCTTCCACGATCACGAGGTCGGCTTCGAATTCCCGTCAGTAGAGGTCCCCTACCCCGCCCCGCCCGCCGCCATGCCCACCTTCCTGGGCTACCAGCGGGAAGACGGCCGCGCCGGCACCCGCAATTATGTCGCCGTCGTCGCCGCCTCCAATTGCGCCGCCTACACCGTCGATTGGATCGCCGACAGCTTTGAGCCCGGCAGCCTCGGCCCCAATGTCGACGGCGTAGTCGCCTTCCCGCACGGCGAAGGCTGCGGCCACTCGATCGGCCCCGATACGGACCAACTCCGCCGCACCCTCGCCGGCGTCCTCAACCACCCCAACGTCGGTGCCGCGCTCATCATCGGCCTCGGCTGCGAAGTCAATCAAATCGACCACTACCTTGGCCCCAACACCGCCCGCTCCAAGCGCCTTCACGGCCTTACGCTCCAAAGCAGCGGCGGCACCCGCGGCACCGTCGAGGCCGCCCGCGCGCGCATCCACGAGTTTATGGAAGAGATGGCCGGCGAGCATCGCGTTTCCATCCCCGCCTCCAAGATCCAGCTCGGCCTCAACTGCGGCGGCAGCGACAGCTTCAGCGGCATCTCCGCCAACCCCGCCCTCGGCGTTTGCAGTGACATGCTGGCCGCCCTCGGCGCCAGCGCCGTCCTCGCCGAAACCCCCGAGTGCTTCGGCGCGGAACACCTTCTGGTCAAGCGCGCCCGCAACCGCGAAGTCGCCGAAAAATTCCTCGGCTTCATCAACGGCTATAAGAAGTACCTGCGGCAATTCGGCGGCAGCTTCGACGACAACCCCAGCCCGGGCAACAACGAGGGCGGCCTCTCCAACATCCTCGAAAAGAGCCTCGGTGCCGCGGCCAAGGCCGGCACCAGCGCCATGATGGACGCCGTTGATTACGGCGAAACAGTCACCTCGCCTGGCTTCGTCTTCATGAACACCCCTGGCTACGATCCCGTCTCGCTTTCGGGCCTGGCCGCTGGCGGCGTCAACATGATCGCCTTCACCACCGGGCGCGGCAGCGCCATCGGCTTCCCCAACGTGCCGGTCATCAAGATCGCCACCAACACCAACACTTTTAAGCGCATGCGCGACAACATGGATGTCAACGCGGGCCGCATCGTCGATGGCGATGCAAGCGTCGAACAAGTGGGCCGCGAGATCTTCGATCTTTGCTTGAAAGTCGCCAGCGGCGAGAAAACCTGCGCCGAACGCCTCGGCCACAAAGAGTTTGTGCCCTGGCGCATCGGTCCGGTTCTCTAGGCACTCCGGTAGACTGAAGACATGCGAAGTCTTCTCCGCGCGGTTGTGCCGATCGCGCTTACCGTGCTTTCTCTGCTTGGCCAGGATTCCAAGAAGTCGATCAAGCTTAAGCCCGGCCCCGCCAAGATCGCCGCGCCCGGCGAAGCCTCGCTCGACAAGCCCAAACTCGAAGCCTACCTTCGCCACTACAACCTGTGGACCCCGGATATTGCCGTCGAATTCAAAGACGTCCACGCCGTCGCCGCGCTCCCCGGCTTTGAGGAAGTCACTGTCCGCGCCTCCCTCGGCGAGCGCTCCGCCGAGCAAAAACTCTTCGTTTCCAACGACGGCAAAACGATCATCCGCGGCGATATGCTCGACACGGGTGCCAACCCCTTCGCAAAGGAAATTGGGCTGATCGACAATACCGGCCGTCCCGCCCTCGGCACCGCCGGCGCGCCCGTCGTGATCAGCTTGTTTACTGACTTCCAATGCCCCTACTGCCGCGACCAGGCCAAAGTCATCCGGGAGAACTTACTCACCGCCTATCCCAAGGAAGTGCGCCTCTACTTACACGACTTCCCGCTCGAACAGATCCACCCCTGGGCACGCACCGCCGCCATCGCCGGCCGCTGCGTGGCACTGCAAGGCGACAGCGCTTTCTGGAAGTTTCACGACTGGGCTTTCGACAAACAGGTGGGCCTGTCGCTCGAAAACTTCCGCACCGAACTGCTGGGCTGGGCCCCGCGCAATGGAGTCGAACCCCTGCAACTGGGCCGCTGCATCGACAACAAGGAAACCGAGCCACAAGTAAACGCCAGCATCGCCGCCGCCCAAAAGCTAGGCATCAATTCCACACCCACCATGTATATCAACGGTCGCAAGCTCTCCGGGTCCAACGCCTGGGACCAGATCAAACGCATCGTCGATTTAGAAATCAAATACCAAGCGGCAGCGCATAACGCCGGCGATACGGCCTGCTGCAGCGTAACGCTGCCCGTCGCGGGAGCCAAGTAAGTGCGCGTCTTCCTTTTACTTCTACTTACATCTCTAAGTTACGCCGCCAAGCTCCCTGAAGGGGTCAACGGCAAGCGCATGGTGGACGACGTTCGCCTGCTCTCCAGCGAGCGCTACGCCGGCCGCTGGACCGGGAGCAAAGAGCTTGACCAAGCCGCCGCCTGGATCGTCAAGGAATTTCAGAAGGACGGCCTCAAGCCCCCCTTCGTCTCCTCCGGCGCCAAGCCCGGCTATCTGCAAAAACTGATCGTCAACACCGATTCGCGCCTTGGTAAACACAACTCGCTCACCATCGCCGGCACCCGGCTCCACGTCGCCAAAGACTATCTTCCCCGCGTCTTCTCCTCCGCGGGAGACGTCGCCGCTCCACTGGTCTTCGCCGGATACGGCATCACCGCCGCCGAATACAATTACGACGATTACGCAAACCTCGACGTTAAAGGTAAGGTTGTCGCCGTCCTGCGCTACGAGCCGCAAGACAGCGACGAGAAGAGCGTCTTCCTCGGTCGCGAACGTACCCGCTACGCCAACATCGAAACCAAAGCCACCAACGCTAAAATGCACGGCGCGGCGGCGCTGATCCTCATCGACAACTCCGATCGCGACAAGCTCGACCCCTTCGGCAATCAGAGCGGCGCTATGGCAGTAGGCATCCCTGTCCTACAGGTCAAAACCAATCTCGCTTCAAAATGGTTTGACGAATCGGGCCGCCCCATAGACACCCTGGTCAAGGCCATCGACACCGGCCTGAAGCCCCAAAGCTTCGCCTTCCCCGCCAACTACACGGTCAAGATGCACGTCGAAGTGGACCGGGTCATGAAGCCCACCTCCAACGTCGCCGCCTTCCTGCCCGGCCAGACAGACGAGTACATCGTCATCGGCGCGCACTACGATCACCTCGGCCTCGGCCGCCAATTTTCAATGGCCCCGAACGAAGCGGGCAAGATTCATCCCGGTGCCGACGACAACGCCAGCGGCACCGCCGCCGTCCTAGAACTCGCCCGATACTTTTCCGCCCAACCAAAACAAAAACGCGGCATCTTGTTTGCGACATTCACCGGCGAAGAACTCGGCCTTCTCGGTTCCAGCCACCTCGCGTCGAACATGCCCTTCCCCCTGGCCAAGTGCGCCGCCATGGTCAACCTGGACATGGTCGGCCGCATGCGCGACGGCAAGCTCTTCATCGCGGGCACCGCCACCGGCTCCAACTTCAAGGCGATCCTCAACGATGTGCTCGCCGCCAACACCGGCATCGCACCGGACCTCAGTGAAAATCTAAACATCGGCGGCAGCGACCACAGTTCCTTCAGCGCCAAACAGATCCCCACGCTCTTCTTCTTCAGCGGCCTCCATACCGACTATCACAAACCTTCCGACACCTGGGAGAAGTTCGATGCCGCCGGATACGGTCGCGTCGTTACCTTGGTCGCCGCCACGGTCCAAGGGCTCCTGAGTGCCGAGACTCGCCCCGAATTTCGCCGCGTGGAGCCGCCCGTCGCCCCCTCCGGCGGCGGCAATTCAAGCGGCGGCTACGGCCCATACTTCGGCAGCATCCCCGACTTCGCCGAACATCCAGACGGCCTCCGCCTCGCCGACGTCCGCCCCGGCAGCCCCGCCGACAAAGGCGGCGTCCACCCGGGAGATGTTCTAATCGAGTTTGACGGCAAGAAAGTCTCCAACCTCCAGGACTATACTTTTCTACTTCGGGCCAAAAAACCGGGAGATAGCGTCGACATTAAGGTAAACCGCTTAGGTCAAACCATGACTTTAAGTGTGGTACTGGAGGCGCGAAAGTAATCTGGACCGTAATTTGAAAATCCGACAAAATTCTTAAGGGAACCCCGTTTCCCCGCCGATTAGCTATAGGAAGAGCTCAGCACAGCCCAAATGTCCATATCCACCATGCCCGCCGCCACCGGTGCCAAGACCGCCAAATCCTGGAAGCTTCCGCCCCTGATTCTTCACCCTTTTGCCGAAGCGGCCGGGCCGGACAAGCTGGTGGAGAGCTCCCGGGCCAGTCTCATGCTCCAAGGCCTGCTGCCTAGCGGCCAAATGACTCGCGAGGAGCTGGATCGCAAGTTGGTTGACGGGCGTTTCTGCGAAATCCGCATGCTCTTCTACGTCGGCAAAGATCTGCTGCGCTGGATAGAACAGTGTATGGACCTTGTCGACCGCGACGAAGAACTCAAGCGCAACGGCTTCTGTTACCAATCGTTCGCCGCGATCCTGACCGAAGACCCGCCGCGCAACATTCGCGAAAAGCTCAAAAATTGGGGAGTCGCCGATTACAAGAGCATCTTCACCCGTGCCCTCGGCTTAAATGCCGTATTCAACGAAGTCCCCCAGCGTGGCCTCGTCACCGACGAATTTATACGGCACTATTACCGCTATGCCGACCAACTCTTCGCCTGCCGGCAGCTTCTCTGGAGCTTCGGCGACATCAAGCCCACCCAGTTCGATTTCGATCTCTACGCTTCCGGCGAATACTCCCGCATGCTCGAGCGCGAGTGGGGCGCGGATTCCAGCGACGGCTTTGACGCCTAATCGGTTGTTTTCAATCATAATGAGGTCATGCCTCTACCCCGGATGCTCCGCGTCCGTCAATATTTTCCCGACCGCGCCGTCAAAGACATCCCGGCCACTGTAGCCGAAGAACTTCGCCGCGCCAACTTCGCCTCCAGCCTCCAGCCCGGCGCACGCGTCGCCATTGGCGTCGGCAGCCGCGGCATCGCCAACATCGCCACGATTGTGCGCGCGGTCGTCGATTACTGGAAGGCCGCCGGCATGGCCCCCTTCATCTTCCCCGCCATGGGTAGCCACGGCGCGGCCTCCCCGGAGGGCCAGGCCATGGTCCTCGGCAAGTACAACATCACGGAAGCCACTATGGGCTGCCCCGTTCTGAGCCAGCTCGAAGTCGTCCCGCTCGGCACCACTCCCGAAGGCATCGTCGCCTACCTCGACAAGCTCGCCTTTGAGAGTGACGGCGTCATGCTTGTCGGTCGCGTTAAATGGCACACCGATTTCGAAGGCAAAATCGAGAGCGGCCTCTATAAAATGATGGCCATCGGCCTCGGCAAGTTCGCCGGCGCGCAGTACTATCACACCTTTGCCTACAAGATCGGGCTCGCTCAGATGATCCGCAGCGTCGGCCGCCAAGTGCTGGCCAGCGGCAAAATTCTCGGCGGCTTGGCCATCCTTGAGGATGCCAACCACACCACCGCCCAGCTCACGGCGGTCCCCGTCGAAGGCATGGAGGAGCAAGAAGAAAAGCTGCTCGCTCTCGTCAAAACCTGGCAAGGCCACGTCCCCGTCAAAGAGCTCGACATCCTCATCCTCGACGAGATTGGCAAAGACATCTCGGGCGCTGGTATGGACACGAAAGTCGCCAACCGCGGCGTCCTCGGCGAATACAATCTCTGGGCCGGGGCACCCAAGTTTCATCGCATCTTCATCCGCGATCTGAGCAGGAACACTTACGGCAGCGCGGTCGGCATGGGCATGGCTGACGTGATCAATAGCCGCATTCTGCCGCAGATTGATTGGGTGCCCACGCAGATCAACTCCCTGACCGCCTCTTCTCCGCAGGCCATCCGCGTCCCCTGCTATTTCGACACCGATCGGGAGTGCGTCGAACGCTTCCAGCCCACCGTCGGCAAGCACGATTTAAGCACCGTCACCATCGGCCGAATCAAGAATACGCTCTCGCTTACCGATGTCGAACTGAGCGAAAACCTGCGCGCCGAAATCGAAGCCAACCCCAACCTCACCATCGTCGGCGACCCCTATGATTTCCCGCTCGACGCCTCCGGCAACATGCTCCCGCTCGGAGACGCGCATGGCGACTAAGAAAGACGGGGAAGCCGCTCCTTCAGCCGCCAAGACCATCGAGCAGGACCTCGAAGATCTTGAAAAAATCGTCTCTCACCTTGAGAAAGACACGATGGGCCTTGAGGAGTCGATCGACCTTTTCGAGAAAGGCGTCGCTCTCAGCGAGTCGGCAAAGCAGCGCTTGTCCGAAGCCGAAACCCGCGTCGAAATCCTGATGAAGCGTGGCGGCAAAGTGGAAGCGGAGCCATTCGGCAAATGACGCTGAACGAGTACTTGGCCGCCCGCGTCGCCACGATCGACCGCGTGCTGCACGATTGGGTGCCTGCGGAAACAGTCGAACCCCAAACCATCCACCGCGCCATGCGCTACAGCCTTTTTGCCGGTGGCAAGCGCATCCGTCCCGTCCTCTGTATGGCCGCCAGTGACGTCGTGCGCCCCGACGCGCCAGGCATCGCGGACGCCGCCTCGACCCTGGAGATGATCCACACCTACTCGCTGATCCACGACGACCTTCCCGCCCTCGACAATGACGATCTACGTCGCGGCCAGCCCACCAACCACAAGGTCTTTGGCGAGGCGATGGCTATCCTCGCCGGAGACTCACTGCTCACCCTCGCCTTCCAGGTCCTGGCATCGCTCAAACACGCCAGCGCTGAAGCGCGCGCCCAACTCGTACTTGAGCTCGCCTCCGCCAGCGGCACCGTTCGCGGCATGATCGGCGGCCAGGTCCACGACATCGAAGGCGAAGGCATGGCCCCCACCGCCGCTCTACTCGATAAAATCCACCGCGCCAAAACCGGCGCGCTACTCAAGGCCAGCGTCCGCATGGGTGCCATCTATGCCGGCGCCAGCGCTCACGAGTTACAGGCTCTCAGCGAATACGGAGAACACGCCGGCCTCGCCTTCCAAATCGTCGACGACATTCTCGACATCGAGGCTTCCAGCGAGGCCCTCGGCAAAACCGCCGGCAAAGATCTGCACCAGCAGAAGATCACCTTCCCGGCCGTGTACGGTCTCGCCGAGTCCAAGCGCATGGCCGAGGAAGAACGCCAGCGCGCCCACTCCGCCGTGGCCGGCTTCGGCACCCGCGCCGCCCGCCTCACCGAGGTCGCCGACCTCATCGTGGATCGAAAGTCTTGAAGCCCCGGCTCGACCAGCTTCTAGTCGAGCGCGGCCTCGTCTCGACGCGAGAACGCGGCAAAGCCCTCATCCTCGCCGGTCAGGTTCTGGTGAATGGACAAAAGATCGACAAGGCCGGCGCGCCCGTCGCCGCTGACGCAACCGTCGAACTCCTCGAACAACTTCGCTACGTCAGCCGCGGCGGCCTCAAACTCGAAGGGGCTCTCCAACAATTCGAGATTGACCCCACCGGCCGCATCGCCATCGACATCGGCACCTCCACCGGCGGCTTCACCGACTGCCTTCTCCAACACGGTGCCGCCCGCGTCCATTGCGTCGACGTTGGAGCAACCCAAATCGATTGGAAGCTCAAGACAGACCCTCGCGTCATTCTGCATGAGCACCAAAACGCCCGCCTGATTGAGCCCGCCGTCATCGGCGAACCCGCAAGTCTTCTCGTCTGCGACGTTAGCTTCATCAGTGTCACGCTCATGCTCGATCGCTTCCCCGCCCTGCTCACCCCCCAAGGCCAAATGGTCATCCTCGTCAAACCTCAGTTCGAAGTCGGCCGCGCCGACGTCGGCAAGGGTGGCATCGTCCGCGAAGAATCCTTGCATCGTGCCGCCTGTGACAAGGTAGAATCTGCGTTACGCGCTCTGCGTTACCAGACACGCATTCTTCCCAGTCCGATTCTGGGGGGCAAAGGGAATCGGGAGTTTTTGTTGCATGCCAGACCCCATAACTAAGCCAGACCCCATAACTAAGATTGAAAGCGTCGGCATCATCTCCAAGCCGAACGTCCCGCGCGCCCACAGCGTCGTTCCGGGGCTTATCGATTGGCTGGCCCAGCGCAACATCGCCATTCGCGTCGATGAGGAAACCGCCAAGTATGGCCATATCCGGGAATGGGTCCCCCGCGAGCGCGTCCCCGTCGACACTCAGCTCGTCATCGTCCTCGGCGGCGACGGCACGCTGCTCAGCGCCGCCCGCGCCATCGGCGGCATGGACATCCCGCTTCTCGCCGTCAATCTCGGCGGTCTCGGCTTCCTCACTTCGGTCACCGTCGAGGAAATGTACCCCGAGCTCGAGAACACTCTCCTGGGCCACCAACGCATCGGACTACGCCGCATGCTGCGTTGCGAAATCCACCGCGGCGGACATCGTGTATCCTCATACGAGGCGCTAAACGACGCGGTCATCACCAAAACGTCGTTGGCGCGTATGATTGACGTGGCGGTCCATGTAGATTCCCACTTTGTTTCGAATTACAAAGCGGATGGTTTGATTGTTTCGACGCCGACCGGCTCCACGGCTTACTCGCTAAGCGCCGGCGGCCCGATCATCTTCCCGAACGTGGATGCGATCAGCGTCACACCCATCTGCCCGCACATGTTGACGCATCGTCCGGTCATTGTGCCAGGCGACAGTGTCATCCGGTTGGAGAACCGCGCGATGGATCGCGACGCGTACCTCACAATCGACGGGCAGGTTGGCGAGCCGCTGTTGGCGGGCGACGAGGTTCATTGCGAACGCAGTCCTTTCGCAATCCGCCTGATCCGTCCTCCGGGCATGTTGTTCTTCGATGTATTGCGCGAAAAACTGAAATGGGGCGAACGTTGAAAAAACTATCACTGACTAGCTGGATCTTCATTGCAATGGCCGCAGGCATCGCCCTCGGCGTGGCCGCGCCGGACGTGGCCAAAGAAATGGCGCCCATCTCAAGCGTCTTCCTGCGCCTGATCAAGAGCATCATCGCGCCTCTCGTCTTCGC
>JANXUM010000009.1 GCA_025356215.1 Bryobacter sp.
AGCACCGCCACCCGCTCCCGCTCGCTACAAACCACATGCCCCGCCGCGCTCCGGCACAACTCCGCCTCCAATCGCCGCAATCGCCCCGCCGTCATACGCGCATACAACTTCTTGGCCACGTTGGACGTGTTGGCCGCAAACCGATCCATCAATTCCGATTCGATGTTATGCCAGTTGTAGACAATCAGCGGCCGCCCAGCCGCCCGGCTCAGCAAATGCCGGTAGCTCGCCATATGCACGCTCTCCACCACAATCGTGTCGTAGGCCGTCCCCGCCACCGTCCGCTCCACCGCCGCCGCCATTTCGCCCGAATGATAATTCAACAGACTCAGCGGCTGACTGCTCAGCAACCCCGCCGCGATCTTTCCCGCCGTGTAGCGCGGCGGACGGCTAAACGTCTCCGCCCGCCGGCAATAGTCGGGTGCAAACGGCCGCCCCGCGTGAAACGCCAACAAATCCACCTCGCCCCGCAAGCTCAACTGCCGCGCCAAGTGATACTCCCGCAACTTAGCGCCCGTGTCCGGCGGATCGCATTGCCGGGGAGACAAAAATAGCGTTTTCACAGCGTTCTCACCGCTGCCCTTCCACTCGCTCCACCCGCGTCGGCGTCCACATCGCCGGCGGCCCGCCAAAAAAGCTCCGAACGCTCAACAAAGAAGCGAAATTCATCACTGCAAAGGTCCGCGCCCGCGACGTCAGCCGCTTGGCTGCCGCCTGCGGCCCCAATACCCAATCGACGGCCACCAGCCCGCAAAACACCACTTCGCCCGCCACTAGCGCCCATCGCGCCGGCCCCGCCGGCAGCAGCCAGGTCGCCACCGATCCCAACAACAGCAGCCACGGCAGCAATAACCGCCCCAGTTTGTGCGAGACAAAATGTAACGTCATCCGCCGCGGCGTAAAGAATACCTCCGGATGCCAACGCACAATCTGCCACATCCCGCCCAGCGTCCTCATCCGCCGCCGCCATTCCGTCCCGCCGGCCGTCGCATAGTCATAGGCAATGCTCTCGGCGTCAAATACAATCCGGTACCCCGCCCGATAAGCATTCAACGGCAGCTCCGCATCGTCGCCAAGACAATTCAGCGGCAACGGCCGGGCCAGCTCCGCCCGCATCGCGTAAATGCAACCCGTCGTGTTAAACAAGCTCCCAGCCCCTGAATGCAATCCCCTCACCCACAGCTCATAGCGCCAGTACAGATCCATATCGCCCTGTTCGTTGTTGTCCGCGTTTGGCCGCAGAATCTTCAGTTCCCCCGTCACCGCGCCCACTTCCGGATCGGCGAAATTTGCCGCTAGATGCCGCAACGCCGCCGGATGAAGCTTCTGTCTTACATCCGTAAAGAATAAGATCGCCCCAGTCGCCGCCGCCACGCCAGCGTTCAACGCGCTCGCCTTTCCACCCCGCTCCAGCTCCACCAGCCGCACTCCCCGATACCCATAGGCCCGAGCGATTTCATTCGTCCGGTCCGTCGAACCGTCCGACAACACCAAAATCTCCCGCTTGTCCGCGGGATACTCCAGCTCCAGCAGACTCTCCAGTTTCTCGGCCAGAAAGGCTTCCCCGTTGTAGACCGCGATCAGGATCGAAACCGGCGGCTCATGGCCCATCCGCTTGGCCACTGGCCTGACGGGCGGCGGCAGTTTCCACAGCAGCAACGGGTACCCGATCAAGAAATAAAAGGCCCCGAGGGAGGCGATCCCAAGGAGCACCCATGCAATGACCGGCGAAACCATTCTGTCTGTTGATTATGCCATCGCTGCGGCTTTAAGACGGCCCGGGTTTTGAGCGCTCTCCAGCCTGCCCCCCGTTACCGACACCCGCATTACCGACACCCGCACTACCGACACCCGCCGAACCCTCCGCCGCCACCGGTCTCCCCAAGTTCTGCGCCAAGTTAAACAAATCCCCCGCCACATCCCCAGAATGCACCGGAGCTTTTACATCGAGTACCGACTCTTTTGCGTCCCTCATCGTCGCCGTCGCCTCGCCAGCCGCTCTGATCCCTGCTTCCGCGTCGGCCTTCGCCTTGCGCTCGGCTAGACTCAGCACCCGTTCCACGACGATCATCGAGACGACGAAAAGAATCAAAATCACTGTAGTCGCAGCTCCCTGCATGCTTCTTATCGCCCCTATCTCTGCATCTTTGAGTCCATCCCCCACAAAAATTCACATTTTGCCCAATTGCTACAATCGAGGCCATGCCCGTGGAAAAGCGCTACTGGGTCGCCCGCCTGGCCGCCGATCGCGGGGAGGATTTTGTCCTCCTCGAGGAATCCATTCCCGCCCCCCTGCGCCAGACCGAAGCACTTCGCCGCCTCGCCATCGGTCGCCAATGGCTTGACGCAAACGGCGCCGAAGAAGAGCGCCTCGCACTCCACCTCCGCAGCTTCGCTCATCACTACGCCGCCCTCCTCCAGGAGCAGCAACCCGACTTGGGCCTGCTCGGCGTCGAAGGCCTTCAATCCGCACTCCTCAAACGCGAGGCCCGCCAACTCCTCAGCGAGCGCCTCGGCCCCGTCCTCGCCTCCTGCCTCCTCAGCGAATTGATGCTCGGCGGCCCAGAGGAAAACCCCACCGCCCTCGACCGCCTCGACCTGCTCTGGACCCAGGCCCTCGGCCAGCGCGGCCGCGTCAAAATGTTTCTCATGGCCGTCCTCACCCTCCACCACCGCGCCGCCGCCAACGTCGTCGCCGAGGTCCTCAAACTCGATTGGCGCCCCGCCAACGTCGGCCAATCCACCGTCACCGAACTGCCCATCCCCCTCTCCATCTTCCGCGCCGGTCCCAACTACCTCTATGTCATGAACAATCTTCCCTATCACGCCGTCCGCGAGGCCCTCGCCTTGCGCTCCTTCGGCAATAGCGAGGATTCCCCCTGGCCCACCGCCGAAATTCGCAAAGGCGCCACCCATGGCCAAGCTCAGCTCTTCCCGGTTGAAATGGAAATCAACCCCTATCGCGACCCCGGCGAACAGCAGCACCTCATCGAAAAGATGTGGCGTCAGGTCAGCGAACTAAACGATCTCGACGCCGACGTTCTCGACATGATGAGCGCCTGTTGGATCTCCCAGGCCCGCAACCCCAACGATTTCGCCCGCATCAACGTCCACGAACTCCTCCAGATGCGCGGCCTGCGCCCCAAAACCGGCGAAGGCGGCCGCGCCAGCGGCTACCGTCCAGACCAGAAACAGGCCCTCTTCCAGGCCATCCAACACATCTCCAATCTCTTCCTGCTCATCCAGGACGTCGAAGCCCCGCGCGCCGAAGGCTCCGGCCGCTCCGAGCGCCGCGAAGTCCGCAGCCGCGCCTTTGTCGTTACCGACGTCATGGGCAACCGCGCCGCCGGCGGCATGTCGCTCGATATCGAGGAATTCCTCATCCGCCCGGGCGTCCTCTTCGGCTACTTCCTGTTTGGCCCAGGCCGCCAATTGGCTTTGCTCAGTTCCAAAGCCATCCAGTACGACCGCATCCGTCAGGATTGGGAAAAGCGCCTCGCCCGCTACTTCTCCTGGCAATGGCGCAACGACGCTTCCCGGCTCCGCGTCATGCGCCAGTTTCTTGTCCGCACCCTCCTTGAGAACACGGGCAAACAAGTCGACGCCGAACACCCCAAACGCACCCGCGACCGTCTCGAAAAAGCTCTCACCCAACTCGCCCAGGATGATGTAGTGGCTTCCTGGCGCTGGGATCGCGGCCGCACCGACATGCGCGAACCCAGAAACTGGGCCGATCATTGGCTCGATTGGGCCGTAGAGGTCGAAATGCCTCTCTATGTCCAAAAGCAGTATCAGTACATCCTCGGCGATTCCGGCGACTCTCGCCGCCCCGAGCAACAAAGCCTGCCCTCTGCTTCCCCCTCTGCCTCGCCCAGCGCCAGCGAAGACCCCGAACTCCAGCTCCCCATTTGGCGCCGCGAAAAAGGACTCAGCCAAGCCGCCGCCGCCGCCCGTCTCGGCGTCACTCAAAGCTATTACTCCCTCATCGAGCGCGGCCAACGAAAGCTCACCGGCGATCTCCGCCGCAAGATCGAAAAACTACTCGGAGCCCCCGATTGACACTCCCCCTACCCTCTCAAATCCAAAATCCTTGTCATAACCGTAGTCGGAACCCCGGCTTTATCGACAGTCTAAGTCCTTTGTTTTCAATGACCAGTCATAGCGCATCACAATTACCTTAAGAGGGGGTATTAATATGAGACCCCCTCTTAAGCTGAGACCCGGTTTTACAACCAAAAATTCCAAGTCACTGAAAATGCAAGGCGTACTAATCCGATACCGGGTCTTAACTCTTCCCATCGCTCTTTTCGGGCTTTGTCATATCGTAGTCGCTACCTCGGCGCAAGGTAGTCGCAACCCTGTCGCAAAGTAGTCGTAACCCTGTCGCCAAAATGTACTTAAGTCTTTTAAAATCATTGATATGACAAAGCTAAGTATAGTAATAATAACTAACAGGCCCGGCTTGTCATAGACAGCCTGGCCAAAGCCAGGAATTTCCCATGCGCGACTACGAAATCGAAAGTGAGTTTAGCGACGAGACGGTGGAACGGGGTGTCCTCGCCTCCTTGGCCGCTGGTCTCGTTTGGGCCGAGGCCTGGCGCTCCCGCTTAACCGCCGATTTGTTCTGGCATTACCCCCAGGCCTTGCTGGCCGCTTCCGCCCCGCCGGATAGCGCCGCCTTGGCTGGCGAGGCGGATTTCCTCGCCGCAGTCGAGCGATTGGTTTGGCTCAAGCGAAAACGCGGTTTGGCCAAACTTCAACGCGCCGCCTGGGACACCTTGTTCGACGACGAGCAAAGCTGGGAGCGCGCCGCAGCCGTGCTCGAGACCGGCTTGCGCGATCTGCGTTCCGGCCCCGCCGCCCAGCGATCGCGCGGCGCCTCCGATCTTGGCCGCGCCGTCATCGCCGACGCCGCCCGCCGGCGCGACATACGCCGTCAAACCGGTAAGCCCGTGATGGGCGTTTCCTCCGGCTTGGCGGGTCTGGATCGCATGATCAACGGCTGGTACCCGGGTCTCCACGTCATCGCCGCCGGCCCCGGCGTCGGCAAAACCACGCTTTGTCTCCAGTTCGCCTGGGAGGCGATCCGGCAGGGCTTCCCCACCCTCTACGTCAGCTATGAGAACGCTCCGCAAAACTTGATGCTCAAGTTGCTTTGCGCCCGCGCAGGCATCAGTTCGGCCGACGTCGATCGAGGCTACGCCGATGTCGAAAAACTTGAGGAGGCCAGCGCCGCCGGCACCGCCGATTGGCCCCTGCTGAGCATCATGGAGGGCGATGGCAGGCTGCGTATGGCCGCCGTCGAAATCGCCATGGCCGCGCTGCTCAAAGAGCACGGCGCTCCCCAGGGTCTAATCGTTTTCGATTACCTCCAGCGCGGCGCCCACGGCATCGGCTACGACCAGTTGCGCCAGAATGTCAGCCTGCTCACTGGCGAGCTGCGCGAGACCGCCATGCGCCTCAATTGCCCAACTCTCGCCATTTCCAGCCAGAACCGTTCGGGCGGCGATTATGGCCGCGGCGGCAGCGGTGCCCTCGATAGCCTTAAGGAAAGCGGCGATCTCGAGTACGGCGCCGATACCGTCAGTCTCCTTTACCAGCCCGCCGAGATTCAGCAGCCGCCCCCGCCGGCGCGCGAACTGGAACTTAAGGTCGCCAAAAACCGCTTCGGTGCCGTTGGCAGTCTCCGGGTTGTCTTCCGTCCCGATACGGGCGTTTTCCGTGAAAAGGCCTGATCCGCCATGAGTCAGAAAGGCGAAACCCTCAGCGAAACCGATCTCGGTCGCCTGAAACCAGTCCGCGGCGAGGGCGGTCGCAGCCGCCGCGCCTTTTGCCCCTTTCACGGCTCAGACCAGCAGCGCAGTCTGCGCGTGGACTCCACCAGTGGCCGTTTTCAATGCTTCGCCTGCGGCGTTTGGGGCTATATGGATTGGGCTCGGGAAGATTTTTCGGCTAACGCCAAGGCAGCCAAACTCAATGTTCCTTCCATTGCCGCTCGGCGCCCCGCCACGCCCCGCCCGGTCGCGCCAATCCCGGTCGCGCCAATCTCTGCCGCTCTCATCCCCGCCGCCCCAATCCCTGCCCCGCCCCCCGGCCTGGATGCCCTCCTGGCTTCCTACCAGGCTGCCCTTCCCGGTTCCCCCGGCGCCGATTACCTCGAAGACCGTCGCATCCCCCTTTCTTTGGCGGTTCAGCTCGGCGTAGGCTATGCCGCTCCCGGGCTTTGGGCCCACCGCAGCGATTCAGGCCAGCCCCTGCGCGATTGGAAGTGGGGCCGCCTCGTCTTTCCCCACACCGCCCCCTCCGGCTTGGTCAATCTCTATGGCCGCGCCGTCGGCTCTGCCGCTCCCAAGACCTTGCGTCACGATCATCTGCCCGGCGCCAAAGGCTATTTCAACTTTGCTCCCCTACTTCTCGCTCCTCCCCCCCTCCGCGTCTACGTCTGCGAAGGCCCTTTCGACGCCCTCAGCCTGATGGCCGCCACCGGAGACCACAACGTTATTGCCATCTTCGGTGTCAACGGCTGGCACCCAGCCTGGGCGGCCAGCCTGCGCGAGCTTGTCTTTGCCATGGACAGCGACCCCGCCGGCCAGCGCGGTTGGCGCGCCATCGCCCGCCAGCTCGCCATTGCCGGCAAGCGGGTCCGTTACCTCGAACCTGCCGTCTTCGGAGGCGCAAAAGACCTAAATGAGGCCTGGGTCGAAAATTCGCTCGATCTCGAGAATCTTCAAAAATCACTCTAAACTAAAAATGGGTAGGGTTTGCTACTTTTCTATCTAACCCTACTCAGGCTATACTCGAACTCAATGTTGAGACAGTACCTGAAAACACGGGAAGTCGCCCAGATGCTCGGAGTCAGCCTGAATACCGTCTACCGCTGGTTAAAGTCAGAGAAAATCAACGAACCCAATCGCGACGGGAACAACAACTATCGAATGTGGAGTGTCGAAGACATCGACCAAATCCGTCAGAAAGTACTGAAAACAAAGATGTTTATAAGTTGAGACCGGGTTCTAATTTAGGACCCCCTTTCAACTTGATACCCGCCCTTATATTGAGACCCGGTGTAGAGAGATGAATCGATCATGAACGAAACTAAAGTCCGCCTTGTAGTCGCCAACCAGCGCGGCGGAGTCGGCAAAACCACCGCGGCTGTTAACTACGCCTGGTATTTATCCCAGCGCGGCTACCGGACCCTGCTCATCGACACCGATAGCCAGGGCAGCGTCGGCGTCCTCCTCAACCTGCGCCCCAAGCACTACTTCAACCATTTCCTCGTCCATCGCTTCAGTCTTGAGGAATGCGTAGCCTCCTACAATCCCAACCTCGACGTTCTATGCGGCAACAAGGACACCGTACAGGCCGAATCCGCCCTCGCCGGCGCCGTCGTTCGGGAACTTGCCCTCAAGCTCTCTCTCGAACCCTACGAAAAGACCTATGACGCCGTCGTCATCGATGTCTCCCCCTCCATCAATCTGCTTCAGACCGCCTCCATGGTCTATGCAAGAAACGTTCTCATCCCAGTCAATATGGATTTGCTGAGCCTCAATGGCGCCAACGCCGCCTTTGATATGATTCGCCTGCTCAACGATTTGATCAAGGCCGAGATCGTTGCCCTCGGCGTCATGCCCTGCCAGGTCGATCAGCGCCTGAGCGTCACCGGCTTGGTCATGCAGGGCCTTGAAAAGATGAGCCAGTTGTTCGATATCCCCATCTTGCCCGCCGTCCGCACCGATCAGAACGTCAACAAGGCCTTCCGCCAACGCAAACCCCTCCTCGAATACGATTCCGGCTCCAAAGCCGCCCAGGATTACATCGCCGTCTTTGATCAGATCACCCGCACCATGCTCGAAAACGCCGGAGGCGCGGTGAAATGAAGGCGGCCAAAGGCGCAAAGACCGCCAAAAAGTCCCGGCACATCGAAGATTTCGACGTTACCGACTTTCTCCGTCCCGACGACCGCGATCTGCGCACCGCCTTGGCCTCGCTCATGGGCGTGAGCCCTGCCCAGCCTTCCCCGGTACCTCAAGAGGTTAGCCTAAAGTCGCGACCCGGTCCTAACTTAGATCCCGGTACCGTCTTAGGACCCGGTCCTAAGACGGTACCCGATGCTAAGTTAGCAGGGGGCCTCAATTTAGACCCCGGCGCTAACTTAGTACCCCCTCCTAACTCAGTACCCCCTGTTAGCTTAGAGCCCCCTCCTAATTTGATACCGGAGCCTAGCATAGTACCCGGTATCAACTTAAGACCCGATCCTAATTCACTCTCCGGTCTCAATATAAGACCCGGTCTTAAGTTAAGACCCGCTGCTGAATCGCCCACTCCCGGCCTCCGTCAGTACCCCATCCGCCATGCCCTCAGCGCCGAAGAAGGCCACAGCCGCGGCGAGCAGGCTGTTTACGACGCCCTCTGGCGCGACGCCGATCCTCAGCCCGACGGCTCCCGCCTCCTCCGCATCGGCATGCTCGGTCTCGCCCGTCGCGCTGGAATGTCTGAATCCAATATCCGCGTCAACCTCCGCGGCCTCGTCCAAAAGCTTTCCGTTGAAGAAGAAACCGGCTACGTCTGTGAGGCGGGGCAGGGAAGAACCTGGCGCGTGCTTTCCCCCGATCAAATTCTCCAGCGCCGCCGCACCGTTGGCATGGAGTGGTACCGCAAGCGTACCCTCGCCGTCGTCTTCGTCAACCCCGAAGACCAGTAACTCTAACGCGCCCCAATCCTCATCACGATCGTCTTGAAGGTGTGGAACATCGTAAGAAAATCCAGCACTGGCGACAGATGCTTGATGTAGTACAAATCGTATTCCAGCTTGCGCCGCGTGCTGTCGAGCGAATCCTCGGGCGTGTGGTGAATCTGTGCCCATCCCGTGATGCCCGGCTTTACCCGGTGCCGCTGAGGATACAGCGGAATGTCCACCACCAGTTCCTTTTCAAACTCCGGCATCTCCGGCCTGGGTCCAACCAGCGCCATTTCACCCCGCAGCACATTGATCAGTTGTGGCAGCTCGTCCAGCCTCGATAGACGGATAAAACGCCCCACCCGCGTAATCCGCGAATCGTTCTCCCGCGCCCTCACCGGCCCTGTCAGCTTGTCCGCGTCGGTATACATGGACCGAAATTTTAGAAAAGTAAACGGGATCCCGTCTCGACCGATCCGGATCTGCCGGAATAGGATCGGCCCGGCAGAATCCAATCGAACCGCCAACGCCACCAGCGCCATCGCCGGTGCGGTCAGCAGCACCCCCAGCGCCGCAATCGCGAATGAATAGAGCGTCTGCAATCGAATTGTCCACCGGTCCTGCCGGAAGATCGAGCTGAACACCAGTTGATCGAGCGTGATCGTCTCCAGCGACACTCGCTGGTAGATCCGCTCGTACAAGTCCCCCGCGTTTTGTACGTTCAGCCCGCGCATGCTCCAGTTCAGCATCATGGCTCTCAACTCCGTCCGCCCCACCAAATCGATCGCCGCGCAGATATAGTCCGGAGCCAGCTCGATCATCTTCTCGTCCAGCGACTCCTCCAGCGGATAGAACGCCGCCCCGGGGAACACTTCCAGCTCCCGATCCGCCGTATAGCCGGCGATTTGGAACCCAAGATGCGGATTCCCTAAAATTTCCGATCCAATCTGCCGCGCCAGCGGAGTGTCCCCCAGAAAAAAAGCCCGCTCTCGGCCCACCGTCGGCACAAGCATCTGGTTGTAGAAAACCCTCCACGCCAAGAACGCCACCGCACTCAATAACGATCCAAACAGCATTACCCAGCGCGAGATCACCAGCCCTGTTTTTGAATAGCTCACCAGCGCCTGCAATAAAAACGCTCCCCCGAAAACGAGCAGGGTGTCTTCCACCAGGTGCAGCCGCGACTCTCCCCGGTGGCTCTCGTAGAAACCCATGAAATAGAACCCAAACACGATGCTCATCACCAGAAACAATACCGACCGATAGCCCTCCTCCCAAATGAAGTAGGTTTCCAGCGTCAGGTCCGGCAAAACCTCAAAATTGATGAGCAGGCTGGTTGCCAGCACATAACAACCCAACATCAATAGGGTGTCGATCAGAATGAGGGCAATGGTTCGCAGTCGGGGCATGGTGTGGGAGAGAAGCCGCTAGCAGTATTTCTGAAGGTATCACGGAGCCTCATTGGATTCGCACATGCTCCATCGAGGGAAGGGAAGGGAAGTCCCGCGTCAGCCGCCTAGATTCCCTCCCTCCTCCTGGCCAATAAACGGCTTACCGTTGCCGGATGCACTTCAAACAACCGCGCGGCGTCCGCCGCCGTCCTCTGCCCGCTCTCCACCATCTTTCCGATCTCAGCCTGCTGCCGCTCCGATAGCTTTGGACGCCGCCCCCCAATCCTGCCTTCCCGTCGCGCCGCCTGCAACCCCGCCTGCGTCCGCTCCCGCAGCATCGCCCGCTCAAACTCGGCAAATGCCCCCACCATCTGCATCATCATCCGCCCCGCCGCCGTGGTCGTGTCGATCGCCTCGGTCAAACTCAGGAATCCCGCTCCCGCCTCTCCCAGCTTGTCCATCAGCGTTAAGACGTCGCGCAAAGACCGCGATAGCCGGTCCAGCTTCCACACAACCATCACGTCACCCTTGCGCAGTTGGTCCAACAACCGCTTCAACTGCGGCCGGTCCCAACGCCCACCCGAAGCCTTCTCCTCGAAAATCCGTTCGCACCCTGCCGTCTTCAGCGCCGCCACTTGCGCCTTGGTGTCTTGCTCGTCCGTCGAAACTCTCGCGTAACCAATCCGCATTGCACAAACATATCGCCTTTCGATTCTGATTGCAATACATTTTTGCAACGCTCAAAGTCCCGTATTTGCTCACTCCCCGTCTGCGGTGCAAAACCGTTCCTTTGCGCAACAGTCACGCTCGCCTCTTCGTGGCTTGCT
The DNA here is from genome assembly GCA_025356215.1 of Bryobacter sp. Lineage (GTDB taxonomy): Bacteria > Acidobacteriota > Terriglobia > Bryobacterales > Bryobacteraceae > Bryobacter. The sequence goes on from JANXUM010000009.1 coordinate 10,896, forward strand.
GGTATAACTACCTATAGCCGCTTATGACTTCTTCCCCGGTTCTTCTGTCGATCGTCATCCCCTGCTATAACGAGGAGGAGGCACTCGATCTCTGCGCTGAAGCCATGCGCAGTTGTCTGCGCGCGCTGATCGCCAACGGCAAAATCTCTTCCCAAAGCAAAGTGGTTTTCGTCAACGACGGCTCCCGCGACCGTACTTGGCAGTTGATTGAGAAGTGGTGTCAGGCCGACCCCATGTTTGGAGGTCTCTGCCTCAGCCGCAACTTCGGCCATCAATACGCCTTGCTCGCCGGTCTCCATCACAGCCCCGGTGAAGCCCTCATTAGCATTGACGCCGATCTGCAGGACGATCTCGGTGTGATTGAAAAGATGGTCGATCACTACGCCAGTGGCTTCGATATCGTTTACGGCGTCCGCGACGATCGCAGCTCCGATACGCCCTTCAAGCGCTGGTCGGCCCAACTCTTCTACCGCCTAATGTCGATTATGGGAACCAAGTCGATCTACAATCACGCCGACTACCGCCTCATGAGCCGCCGCGCCGTGGAGGGGTTACGCGAATTTCAGGAATCCAGTCTCTTCCTGCGGGGTATGGTTCCCTTGATCGGCTTTCCTCAAACGACGGTCACCTACGCCCGGGGTCTCCGCGTTGCCGGCGAAACCAAGTATCCCTTGAGCAAGATGCTGAAACTCTCGCTCAACGCCATCACTTCGTTCTCCAGCGTCCCGCTTCGGCTCATCACGTATACCGCTGTTTTCGGGATCTTGTTTAGCTTCGCCCTGTCGATCTACGCCCTTGCCATCCGCGTGTTCACAAACGACGCGGCCCCCGGCTGGACTTCCATTCTTTTGCCCGTCTTGTTCATCGGCTCGCTTAACCTGCTGGCCACCGGGGTCATGGGTGAATATGTGGCCCGGATCTTCGACGAGGTCAAGGCCCGGCCCCGATACTTCGTATCGGCCTTCCGCAACTTGCCCCAAGCCTAGCGGGTGAACTTCACTCGCGGTTCCTGGGGCGCCGGTCGCCCCAGAGGGGCGCGGCCTTTTGTTGGCTGACCCATCATCGACCATCCCTGCATGGCCTGGCCGGGAGTGGGCTGGCCGGATGTGGGCTGCGGGCCGTTAGCCTTCTGGATCTGCACCTGACGCCAAACTGAGCCCAATGCGATTCCCATGCCGGCAATTGACGGATAGTAGAAAAGTTGAGCCATCGATAGAAACTGCGTCGCCACCAGTAGTCCCGCCGCCGATAGCATCAGGAAGAACGCCATCGAGGCGATATCGGCGTTCTCTGGGCTCCTCTTGGCATAAGCGTAAATCCGGTTCATCGTGATGATGCTGGTTCCCATACTGAATAAGATAAACAACAGGGCCGGAATCCCCGCCTCGCTCGAAAACTGGGTCAACGTATTGTGCGTCTGGTTGTAGACGCCGCGGCTCCCCGAAACGAACTTTCCAGTGCCGCCCTCATAGGAAGCAAACTGGCCCGGTCCCACGCCAAACAAAGGCTTGGTGACTGTGAACTCAAGGCTGCGTTGCAGCAGGTACCTGCGGACCGCCGTCGATGCTTCCGCTTCCGCAACCGCCGCCGCGTCCTTCGCCGCCGCTCCGCTGTTGAAAGTCGACGTGATCCGGGCAAAGGTGCTGGGCGCAAGCAGGCTTAAGACGCCAAACGCCACCGGCGGGAAAATCAGCAGCACCAGCAATTTCTGAATCATCGAAACGCGCAAAAAGATCAGGAATCCCATCGCCATCATCGAGATCAACGCGCCGCGCGATCCAGTCGACAAGATCGCGTAAATTCCGTAGCCAACCCCGCCCCAAGCCCCTATCCGCAGCACAGTCATCAACTTCTTGTCGCACGCCGCATAAGCCAAAAATGGAACCAGAAACAGCAATAGCGCCGCAAAATCGTTTGAATTTCCGATGCTGCCCCCCATCGTCGCCCGGCCGCCGGAATCCACCGCCCCAAGCAGCCTCGTATCCACCAGCACGATGCACGCCGCGATCGCTCCGGCATACATAAATAAACGCAACTCTTTGCGATTTGTAATCATGCCGCCGATGAGCAGCAGAAACGGCGCGTGGTAGATCGTGTAGTCTTTGACGTAAGCGAAAGAACCGCCCTGCCAACTGCTGAACACAATGCACGGCAGCAGCCAGACCACGTAACCCAGGAAGGCGACGCCGATCGGACTGGCCAAGGTTCTCTGCAACCCCCCGGAGACAAACATCCCCAGCAGTGCCAGCGGCATCACCGCCAGCATCATATAGTGCAAGCCCACCAGCAGATCCAGCGCCTCGTGAAGGTAGCTGAAACGCATCATCGTCACGAGCATCGCCAGGAAAAAGGCAAACTTTGGAACGCTGGGCTGTAGATAGCGCCGGGCCGCCCCTGGCGTCGCCTGTGCCGGGGCCGCCATCGGGGCCAATTGCGGTATGGAGTGAGTATTCAAGAATGCCGTCCTGCTTTCTTATCGTATCGCTGTTCCATTCTCCGTATGGATACTTCACTTCGGGCGGGCGATAAGATGAGAAGGAGGAGATTGCCCATTCAGATTGATCGCGCCCAGCCCGGCTGGCCCGCCGTGCTTGTCGCCGGTGGATTTTTTACCGGCGTAGTTTTGATGCGGGAGCTCTCCCGGCGCGGCGTCCAGGTCTTTTGCGTCGACCCCAATCCTGCCCAGCCCGCGTTCCGCTCCCGCTACGGTCGCGCCTTTCAGTGTCCCAACCCCGATTCCGATCCCGACGCCTGGATTCGTTTTATGCTCGATCTCCCGGGCCGCCTCGGCCTCGGGCCCATGGTCGTCATCTCCAGCTCAGACATGTTCGTCACCGCCATCGCGCGCCACGCCGCCCAGTTGCAAGGCTCGTTCCTGTTCTGCCGCGCCTCCATCGGCACCCAGGCCCTGCTCGCCACCAAACAGCGGCAGTATGGTTTCGCCGCCACACACGGCCTACCCGTGCCGCTTACCCGCTTTGTCTCTTCTCTCGCCGAAGTGGAGGATTTCACCCGCCAAGCCCGGTTCCCCTGCCTCCTTAAGCCTCTTCATTTTCGTGAATGGCGCGCCTTGCCGCCTACGCATCCCTTGTTTGAAAAGAAACTGATCGTCAGCCAGGACCCCGCCGGGATGCTCGAATCCTATCGCCTGGCCGCCGAGGCCAGTCCCGAGCTTGTCGTTCAAGAGATCATCGAAGGCCCCGACACCAACAAGCTCTGCTATCTTTCCTGCTACGGCCAGGACGGACGGCGCCTTGGCTGGGGCGTTGTCCGCCAGGTCCGCACCGATCCCATCTACTTTGGCTCGGCCAGCGTTGTCGAGCCCGTCGACGACCCGGCCACCGCCGCCCTGTGCGACAACTTTCTGCGCTCTGTCGATTATGCCGGCGTTTGTGAGATTGAGCTCAAACGCGACACCCGCGACGGCGTCGTCAAGCTTATCGAAGCCAACCCCCGTTACAGCCTCACCTCCGACGCCGCGCCTTACATGGGTGTCGAACTTGGCTGGCTGCACTATCTCGATTTGATCGGGCAGCCTGTCGAGCCCGTCAACCCCAACAAAAACTTCTTCCGCCATATCGCCTTATTCCGCGATTTTGCCTGCGCCGCCAGTTACCTTCGCGAGGGTTTGCTCGATTGGAATGGTCTCATCGATAGTTATCGTCAGCCCCGTCACTTCTTCGATATCGATACCCAAGACCGCTCTCTCGCTCTTCGTCACGGGCTGCGCCTGATGCGCATCCTGGCCGCTTCCATCGTCCGGTACTTCCTGCCCCGCTCCGGCGGATCGATCAACTAAGCCCTATCTCTACCCACTTCTTGATTTTGCGCCGCTGAGAGATCTTCCAGGTCAGCGCGCTTGCCATCCCAAAATTCCACACGGAACTAATCGCTATCCCGGTCATCCCCGCCACCATCCCCGGCACTCCTTGTTCAGTTAGCATCCGCGTCAACGCCAAATTGCTGACCGCACCTACCGCACAGCCCGCCACGTATACCACTAGCCCTTGCAGTAAACTGGCCCAGCCCTTCAACTTCCGGTCCCGGTAGGTGATCGTGTTATTCAGGAAGAAATTCCAAACAATCGCCGCTCCCGTCCCAATCATCTGGGTTTGCTCCAGCGGGAAGCCGTTCAGCCGGTAAAAGACCAGCAGAATCAATCCATGGACCAGCATGCCCGAGAAACCAACCATCACATAAAGCGCAAAGCGCGCCGGAATCAGGTGCCCGAGCTTTTTATCCGCTATTTGCAGCAGAAAATCCAGGTTGACGTTGAAGTCCAACTTACTCTCCCCATGCTCGCGGTTGCGAAAGGTATAGGGCACCTCGGCGAAGCGCAACGGCCGCCGCGCCGAACTGGTCAGGTCCAGCAAAATCTTGAATCCCATCTGCGATAGCCGGTGCACGACCTCCAGCAAATAGCTCCGCGACACCATAAAAAATCCGCTCATCGGGTCGCTGAGCGGGCATCCCATCAGCCGTTGACTGAACCATCGCCCTAAATTGCTCAACTGCACTCGCTCGGTCGCAAAATCGCCCATGCCTCCACCGGCGATATTCCGGCTTCCCACCACTACATCCAAATTTCGGCCTTCGATCAGCTTTAGCATCTCGGGTAGAATTCTCTCGTCGTGTTGCAAATCTCCGTCCATTACGGCCAGGTACGAAGCCGTCGAGCTCATCATTCCCTCCACGCACGCGCTGGACAATCCGCTCCTCCCGATCCGGTGTAAAAGCCTTACGCGTGAGTCTTCCAGCGCAAGCTTCGTCGCCTCCTCCGCGCTGCCGTCCCCGGAATCGTCGTCGACGAAAATTACCTCCCAAGCTATGCCGGCCAGCGTCTTGTCTAGCCGTTCATGTAGTATTCGGATGTTCATCCTCTCGTTCAAGATCGGCACGACAATAGAAAGTGCCGGCGCACGTCGCATCCCCTCCGCCGTCACTCGGATTCCTGCCCCTTTCGCGAATATTCGATCACCTCGATACCGTGCCCTTTCGGAAATTGCTCATAGGTCTTGCGTTCTAGCTGTCCATCCAAAATATCCAAAATTTTTCCGTTCATCGCGTACGCCCTCACGTACCACACCCGCCTCGCCGCCTTCAGCCGGTTCAGCGTCGCTTTGTCCCCGGCGAGCAGATCTGCCTGCGGTTTTCCGTACAGCTTCCAATACGTCAAGTTGGCGCGTTGATAGTAATCGTAGGGATAGTGGACATAACCTTCTTCAAACAGCACAAGGTCCCGGGTGGCGTCAGCCTGAGCTTCCAGCTTCTGCGTAACCTCGCGCCACTGTTCTTTCCCGTATCGCCCCGTGGAGAAATAGTACTGTCCCAGCGACAACCCGAGCAAAGCCGTGTAGCCTCCCACCAAAACCCAACGGCGCCAGCCCGCTTCTGGCTGCCACGCCTCCATAATCGCCCCCGCCGCCAACAGATAGGCGAAGGGAGCCGCGCCCTGCACATAGCGCTCGTCGAGGATCATCACTCGAAAGGAGACCGCAAACACCACCAGTACGGGCAGCACCGCAAGTTCCAAGCAGAATTCCCACCGCTCCTCCCAACGCTTGGCGCTGCGCACAGCAAAAGGCGCCACCAATGCGGCTATGATCGCTACCGCCATTAATACCGTCGCGTTCTCCCTTAGTGTTCCTGTGATGTCCCGAACTGCCGCCTCATCGAGGGGGATCAAACTGTCCCCGAACAGGAAGCTGAAATACGTTTGCGGCAACTTAAGTAATAAATACCGCCGGTTTTGCCCACCGCCGGCGCTTGCCTTCACAATCTGCGCAAGCCAAGGTAGAAACGCCAATCCCGCGGCTATTCCCGCGCCTGTGTGCATTAGGAATTGATCCCTGCTGATCCGCCCTCGCCACCACCACCACAACGATATCAGCGCGTGCGAAGCCAGAAAGAAGATGGCGATGAAGTGTGTATACAAGCTGAGGGTGGCCGCCACAAAATACAACGCCATCCAGCCCATGCCGCCGCTCCTGCGCCAGTTTCGTAACAAGCTATAAGAGGCCAGCAATAGCCAAAATACCAGCCACGCGAAACACCTCGCTTCCTGCGCGTAGGCAATCTGGAAAGTCGAAACAGCCTGATAGGCAGCTCCGATTCTCGCAATCCGGATGTCAAACAACTCCAACCCAAGCAAATAGACGAGATAGACGCTCCCCAAGCTCCCCAGTATCGATAGGCTCCTTAAACCCGCTTCGCTGCTTCCCGTAAATTGAATCCAGATGCGCAGCATCACAAAATACAAGGGCGGATTTGTCGGTTCGCCTGCGGTCGCTCGCCCCCAGCTTCCATTTGTAATCCACCAAGAATACGCCTCGTCCAGCCACAAACTTTCCCGTCCCAACCACAGTGAGCGGAGAATCACCGCCACGCCGAGAATGCAGACGACCCACAGAATATCCCGCCAGTTTGGATTGAGCGTTTTCATCTACCTATGTTAGCTCAGCACTCCGCTTAGGCCTCGCAGCCGCCTTCCAAACTCAGATATCGCCGTAATCGCCATTGTCCTCTCTTCGTCTTTGACGATTCTAAGCTTGAATGAACTACCCAAATAGGCGATCCCATAAGCCACGCTACAAGCAACCAACACAAGCCAGAGATTTCTACCCTCCAGCCATCTCCTCACCAACTCGGCGCACGCGCCAGCGATGGCCGCGCTCACCGCTAGCTTCCCGATGTCCAGGATCAACCCCGGGTCCAGCTTCGGCCAACCTAGAATCTTCAACCATAGGCGTCCCAGCAGCACCCGTTCACAGAGCGCCACGAGCACAACAGCCAGCATCGCTCCGACCGGCCCCATCAACGCCATCAAGGGATACAGGACGGCGATCAGCGCCACCACAAGACCCACCCGGATCTTGACCGTCGTCATCTGATGCTGTGGAAACGCTCGCGCCAACGGATCATATAGGAAGATTCCCAACGGAATCAACAGCAAATTCAACGCGAACACCGGATAACTCGCTAAATACTGTCGCGTGAAGAGCAGCGTCAAAAACTCACGTCCCACTACGATCAAAAACGCCGACAGCGGAAAGAATACGAAAGCGAGCTTCCGCCCCGCTGCCAAAATCAGACGCGCTATCTCTTCATTGCGCCCCGCCCGCTCCAGAATGTTGACCTGACGGATCAGCAATGGCCCTGTGGATTCCGTCAATATCGCCGTCAGTGGTATTTGTAGGCAGCCTACGGCATATATGGCGAAATCCGCAGCCCCAAACCATCTCGAAACCGAATAGGAATGCAGGTCGTTCAGCGTGGCCGTCAGAAACCCAACCAGCGCGAAGGTCCAGGCGTATCGAAATTGCCGAAAAAACAACGCTCGGTCAAATTCTCCGGCCAAGCCGGGGTACCGGTTCCTCACGTAGGCCATCAGCAACAACGTTTGTAGCGCTCCTTGCAGGACAAATGCCCATAGAATCGATTCGAGGCTTCCGTAAATCCACGCCGCGGCGGTCATAGTGATTCCTCTGGTCACCGCCGAACCCACGATGATTACTGCCGACAGACGCACCTCCTGGCGCAGCACCGTCAGTACTTCCAAAAAGTAACCGATCATGGAAAAACACGCGGACCATCCAATCAACCCTGACAGCGACGCAGTCTCAGCGCTGCCGCTGATCTTGACCGCCAACTGCGGAAAAAGACTAAATGCCGCCGCAGTCAGCAGGCCCATCCCTCCAAGGAACGCCACAACGTTCATCACAATTGCCTTGTGGTTTTCCAGCCGTGGAAAAAAGTAATAGGAACTCATCGGGAAACTCAGTTGTCCGTAGCTGGAGATTGTGGAGACAATCAAAAAAATCTGCTTGTAGACGCCATAATGGTGCTGCGAAAGCCGTCGCACCAACAGAAGCGGCAACGCGAAGGTTACGGCAAAGGACAGCATTTTGGCCCCGACGAGCCAAAATGCTGTCATCGTCAATGGTCTTTCCTTTGCCTCTTCCTTCACTCTAGGGCAGCTCGATGTAGAACAGGTCCGAGGTAAACGCGGGCAACGCAGATCCTTGGCTGTTTAGATATTCCAGTTGGCCCCAGTGCGATCCTTGCCGGGCATCCAAATCCACTCTACATGGCGACGTATCGCATACTGTGTAACTTCGCGCCCCGCTCGGACGGAT
>JANXUM010000174.1 GCA_025356215.1 Bryobacter sp.
TTTTCTTGCGCGGCGTCCCGGTCCTGCAAATTCCGACAACTCTCCTCGGCCAGGTCGATGCTGCCGTCGGCGGCAAGACCGGCGTCAACCTCGTCAGCGGCAAAAACCTCATCGGCAGTTTCCACCAGCCCCTCGCCGTTCTCATTGACCCCGAAGTCCTGGGCACCCTCCCCCCGCGCGAGTACCGCGCTGGCCTTTACGAGGTGCTCAAGTGCGGTGTCATCCGCAGCAAGACCCTCTTCGATGAGATGGCCTTCCACGCGGCCGATATCCTCGGTCAGCACCCCGAGGTCGTTCAAAGAATCATCGAAGAGAGTGTGCGCATCAAGTGTGAGGTGGTCACCAATGACGAAAAAGAAGGCGACCTCCGCCGCATCCTCAACTTCGGCCACACCATCGGCCACGCCCTCGAGGCGGAAACCCGCTACACCCGCTTCCTCCACGGCGAGGCCGTGTCCTTCGGCATGACCTCCGCCACGCATCTCGCCCGCATCACCGGCCACCTGCCCCTGTCAGACTGCAACACGATCCTCAACTGCATCGAAAGCTACGGCCCCATCCCGGCCCTCGATGGCGTCACCCCCGCCGCCCTGCTCGCCCGCCTTGGCGCCGACAAGAAAACTCTCCACGGCAAAGTGCACTTCGTCCTGCCAACCAGCATCGGAGAAGTAACGATCGTCAGCGGCATCGACACCTCGCTCATCGAAGAGGCTATCGTCGCGGCGCTCGAAGCGAATTGATGCGCACCGAAGAAGAATCCTCAGCCTGGATCCGCGGCATGTTTGGCCGCGTCGCTCCGCGCTACGACCTGCTCAATCGCGTCCTCAGCCTCCAGATCGATCGCCTCTGGCGCTGGCGCACCGCGCGCATTCTCGCCCCCTCCATCCGCCCGACAAGTGTCGTCCTCGACCTTGCCTGCGGCACTGGCGACCTGCTCCAATCCCTCGAGGCAGCCGCCCCGGCGCGCTACATCGGCGCCGATTTCTGCCATCCGATGTTGATCCGTACGCGATTGAAATCCAAGGCCCCGCTCGTCGAAGCCGACGGCCTCAGCCTGCCCGCCGCCGACGCCTCTTTCGATCTCATCACGATCGCCTTCGGCTTCCGAAACTTCGTCAACTACCCGCACGGCCTCACCGAAATGCTGCGAGTCCTCAAGCCCGGCGGCCAACTCGCCATCCTCGAATTTACTCAACCGCCCTCAGTCCTGGTGCGCGGCTTCATGCACCTTTGGAATGGCTGGGTCATCAACCCGATCGGGCGCCTGCTCTCTGGCCAAGGCGACGCCTATGAGTATCTGCCCGAAAGCGTCCAGCGCTTCCCCGAAGGCCCCAAATTGGCCGCAATGATGACCGCCGCCGGCTTCACCCAGGTTTCCTACCGCTACTTCGACCTCGGGATTGTCGCCCTACACCTTGGGCGCAAGTAGCCGGGGAGACAAAAGCCGGGGAGGCAAAAGCGGGGGAAACAAAAACTGCAACATCGCCGGTGCCCGCGCCGCCCACGCCCGCTCATCGTGCCCACCTTCGGGATCTTCGCGATAACTCAGGTTCGCGCCGTCTTTCCACCCCTTGCGCTCCAGCACGTCCTTAAGCAGACGCACATCGCGCAACACACTGCGCGGGTTGCTGCCCTCGCGTAAGCCCACGTCCAGCCATAGCTTGGGCCGCTGCTTGTGAGTCACCGAAACGATCTTGCGCAGGATCATCCGGTAGTCCCACCACACCGATGGCGACATCACCGCCAGCTTCCCAAACACCTCCGGATAACGGATCCCTAAAAAGATCGTCACCAGTCCGCCCAGCGAACTGCCCGCCATGCCCCGATTCTTCGCCCCCGGCAAGACCCGGTATTGATGCTCAATAAATGGCAAAATCTCGTCCACCAGCATCTGCCCATACAACGCCGCCTGCCCCCCATAGTGGTTCTGCGGGTTGCGGCTGGGCGTAAACTCATCGATTCGCCTGTCCCCGCCATGGGGGATCCCCACCAGAATCAGCGGCTGCACAAGCCCCTCGGCGATCAGATAGTCAGTCGTCTCCGGAATCTGCCAATACTGCCCATGCACGTACGCCGTCTCTGCCTCAAATACGTTCTGCGAGTCGTGAAAGTACATCACCGGATAGCGCTCGCGAGGGTTCTCGTCATAGCCTGGCGGCAGATACACCACAAGCTCCCGCTGCCCGGCAAGAATGCGGGAGTGAAAGTCGCTCCGCCTGTGGAGCTTGCCTTGTAGCGCTGTTGTCACAGGATTCCCACTCCCTTCATTTTCTCATCGAAAATCTCCCGGAAAACTTTCCGAAAGATTTTCCATCTTTGATCCGAACCTTTGCCAATCCCACGCGTAACTACATTGAGAGGATGGAACGACAATGGTTTGCGAGGTCGAAGAGCTACTGGAAACGCCGTCACACGATGTAACGCAACTGCTGCAAAGTTGGTCGCATGGCAATCGCCAGGCGATGGCCGATCTGTTGCCTTTGGTTTACGACGAACTTCGGCGTCTGGCGGCCAACTACATGCGCTTTGAAAACCCCGGCCACACGCTGCAAGCCACGGCCCTGGTTCACGAAGCCTACATGAAGCTGATTCAACAGCGCAACGTGAGCTGGAAAAGCCGCGCACACTTCTTCGGCATCGCCGCGCAGATGATCCGCCGCATTCTGGTCGATCACATCCGCGCCACTCGGGCCCAAAAGCGCGGTTCTGGTTTCGCCGCCCTGTCGCTGGATGAGGCGATCGGGGTCGGCGAAAAAAAGAACTGGGAAATTTTGGCGCTCGACGACGCATTAAAAACACTCGCCAAACTCGACCCGCAGCAGGCCCGCATTGTCGAATTGCGCTTCTTCGCGGGCCTCTCCATCGAAGAGACCGCCACCGTTGTCGGCGTCTCCCCGGCCACGGTAAAACGCGATTGGGTCACGGCCAAAGCCTGGCTCTTCCGCGAGCTCTCGCGCACCACTAATATGGGTGTGTGAACACCCGCTGGGACCAGGTGAAACAGATCCTGCACGAGGCCGCAGATCTACCCGCCGCCACCCGTCTTGCCTACGTTGAGCAGGCAAGCGGGGGCGACCCCGACATCATGGCAGAGGTCGAGAGCCTGCTTGCCAGCTTTGACCAGGCCGAGGCCTTTCTCGAGGACGCGCCCATCAAGCTGGGCGCCTTTGCGGATAGCCCCCTCGAGGACAAATTCGAAGGCCGCTGGATCGGTGAATACCACGTGGCCAAACTCATCGCCCAAGGCGGCATGGGCAGCGTCTATCTGGCGGAAAAGCAGATGGACGGCGTGCCCTTGCAGGTGGCCCTCAAAGTCATTCGCTTCACCGGCAACCACGAATATCTCGCCCGCCGCTTTCGTCTGGAACGCCAAATCCTGGCCCGCCTCGCCCACGAGAACATCCTCCGCCTGATCGACGGAGGTGTCACTGGCGATGGCCTGCCCTACATCGTCACCGAATATTTGGATGCCCAAAACCTGGAGGAGTGGCTCGCCTCGGCCAAGCCCAGCCTCAGCACCCGCCTCGATCTGTTTCAGCGTATCTGCGACGCCGTCGCCTACGCCCATCGCAACCTGATCGTCCATGGCGACCTCAAGCCCAGTAACATTCTGGTCACCCGCGACGGTACCGCCAAGCTCGTCGACTTTGGCATCGCCCGCCTCCTGCAAGCCAAAGACACCACCGACCCCAACGCCGCCCAGCCCACCATCACCATGTCGGGGGCGCTCACGCCCTGGTGGGCCAGCCCCGAGCAGTTACGCGGCGAGCCGCTCAGCATCGAGAGCGACTGCTATGAGCTGGGCCGAATCCTCTTCTTCATCCTCTGCGGCAAGCCCCCCTTTGACTTCAGCGGGATGAGCACGCAGGATATCCTCGACCGCCTCAAGCACCATGCCCCGCCCAAACCCAGCGAGGTCAGCGGCGACGCCCGACTGGCGGGCGACCTGGACAACATCGCCTTCAAGGCTCTTGAGTTTGAGCGCGAGCAGCGCTATCGCGGTGCCGACGTCCTCGGCAACGATATCGAGCGCCACTTGCAATCGCGGCCCGTCTCGGCCCGGCCCCATACCGTCGCTTATCGCTTGCAGAAGTTCGTCAGGCGCAATCGCGGCTCAGTTGTCATGGCCGGCTCCGCTGGCGTGGCGCTCGCCTTGGCCATCGCCACGGCTCTCTATCAGGCCCGCGAAGCGCGCAGGAATTATGAGAGCGCCCGCGAGAAATTCTTCCAACTGCGATCCTTAGCCAATACCCTCGTCTTCGACGCCGACGATGCGCTGGCTCAGTTGCCCGGTGCGACGCCGGTCCGCGCCAAGCTGGTGAAAAGCGCCCTTGGCTATCTTGATGAGCTCTCGCGGCAAGATGGCAAGGACGCGCGCCTCAAGGAGGAACTCGCCGGTGCCTATGAAAAAATCGGCGACATCCTGGGCCGCCCCGGGACGCAAAATCTGGGCCAAGTGGGCGAAGCCTTGCAAAGCTATCGCAAGAGCGAGAGCCTGCGCGAAGAGATTCGCAAACAGAGCAAGCAGCCCGCAGAGTTTCTCGCCGCCACCGAGCACTTGGCCGAAAGCTACGCCAAACTCAGCGCCACTTTGCGCGCCACAGGCGACACCGCCACCGCGCTCGGCTACGAACGCAAAGCCCTGGGAATGCGCCAAGCCCTTTATGAGGGCGACCCCGCGAACGTCGGCAAAAAGCGATCCTTGGCCGGCAATCTAACCACCCTCAGCGGCAGCCTGTCGCAGTTGGGCCAATGGGCCAGCGTCATCGAAACTCGCGGCGAGGCGCTCAAGACGTGGGAAGAGATCGCGGCCCAGGATCCGGCAAACGTTGGCGACCAGCGCTCCCTGGGATTGGCCTTGGCGCGGATGGGCTCAATCGAGCAGCATGAGAATCGCCTCAAAGACAGCTTGGCCCACTACCAACGCGCCCTGACGGTCAATCTGGCCGTTCTCGCGCGCGACCCGGGCAACGTGCAATACCGCCTGACTGCCGGTGCCGCCCACACCAACTACGGCTCCATCCTGCACCGACTGGGCCGCTGGACAGAGGCCTTGGAGGGATACCGCAAGGGCCGCGTCTTCTATGAGGCCGTAACCAAGGCCGACGAGCGCGAGGTACGCAGCAAGACTTTGCTGCAAACCAACCGTGTCAATACGGTGCGCACGCTCCTGAGCCTGAAGCAGACAGATGTAGCTCTTAAGATGGCCGAAATCGCTTTGAGGGAACGCACCCGCCTCAGCGCGCTCAACCCGGCCAACGCCGGGGCCCAAGGCGAAGTCGCCGAGGCTCACGAATTGCTCGGAGAGGTCTATGAGGCCATGCGCCGGCGTTCCAGGGCCGTCGAACAATATCACGTCGCCAAAGCCCGTCTTCAAGACCTCATCGCCGCTGGCAGGGCCAACGCCGCAATGAAAGAGGATTTGGCGCGCGTCGACACTGCCCTCACGGCCTTCGCCAAGCGCCAATAGCCCACGCCCAGATCTCGCCCAAGGCCGCGCCTTCCACCTCGACCGGCGGTGACTGTCCCAAAAACCGCAACGCCCGCCACAACTGGCGCGATGCGTCCTCGAGTTCAATCCCCGGCGCCGCGTTTTGCTTAGACAGCTTCGCGCCATCGGCACCCAACGCCAACGGAAAGTGCCAGTACGCAAGCGCCCGATAGCCCAGCGCCTGTTGCAGTTCCGCCTGGCGCGGCGTCGAGGACTCAAGATCCGCTCCGCGAACCACGTGCGTTACGCCCTGCGCCTCGTCGTCCACCACCACCGCAAGCTGATACGAGTAGAAGCCACCAGTGGCGCTGCGGAGGATAAAGTCCTCGTCCGCCACAGATGAAAAGCGCCACGACCGCACCGGCTTGCTCAGGTCGCAACCCCGTCGATGCTCTTCCCCTCGACTGCAGGAACAAGCATAGACTCGGTCGCCAAGCCGCTCGATCGCGGCGGCATAAATCTCGTCGCGATCGCTCTGATAAACAACCGGCCCATCCCAGGAAAAGCCGAAGCCTTCCAGCGTTGTGAGGATTTGCGAGGCGTAATGCGGCCGGCAACGCGACCGGTCAACATCCTCGATGCGCACCAGCCACTCCCCGCAATTCGCGCGGGCCTCAAGAAAGCTGGCCGTGGCGGCGACAAGTGACCCGAAGTGGAGCGGGCCGGTGGGAGACGGTGCAAAGCGACCGCAATACATGGTCTTTGGGAAGGATGGTGGGCGCGCAGGGATTCGAACCCCGGACCCCCTCGGTGTAAACGAGGTGCTCTAACCAACTGAGCTACGCGCCCGCGACAGCGGTCATCCTCCTGATTTTAGCATCGGCAAGGTCGTAGCATGGAGGTGTGAGATGTTTGCAATTGGCCGTGGCCGGGTTGTTGTTGTCTTCGTGCTCCGGCAAGCTGGTGCGCGCCGGTGGCTATGAGGAAGTTTCGCTCGGCCCGGCCAGCCTGCAATTGCCCGCCCAATTCGCTCCCGTCAAACACCCACCCCCGCCCATCGACCCCCTCGACCGCAACCATTGGGCCCTGACCCACGCTTTCGCCTTTCGCGAGGCCACGGACGGCACCACGCCATCCCTTCTTGTCGTCAGCCGTGTCGCCGACGCCCAGTCGCTATCCCCTTCGCAACTGTTATACGAGAGCGCAGCGCGCTTGTCGCCGGACGCCCGCTGGCGCCTCGCCAACCGCCTGGAATGGAAGCAGGATCGTGTCCCCCCTCACTTGATCTTTTCGACCGCCGCGATCGCCGTCGGCCCCAAGGGTGCCGCCGCATATACGATGAGCGATCGCGAAAACCTGCTTGAGGCCGTCTTGATCGGTGACAACGAGACCCTACCGCCCGCCGTCGCCCGCCAAGTGCTGAGCGACCTGCGCGCCAACTACCGCGTCGTCTCGGCTCTGGACGGCCAGTTCCGCGAGGCCAGCGCCGAGAGCCAGAAAAGCGCCGACGCCCGGCGCAAAAACTACCTCACTTTACTGCAAGCGTTGCAGCGCGAAGAGTTGGATTACTCTCCCACCCCGCGCGTCGTCGTCTTCAACCGCAACCTCGCCGGACAGTTCTGGTGGCCCCTGTTTGACCGCAGCGGCGTGCCGGCCCACTTCGCCATCGCCGCCCGTCTAGGTAAAGTTTTGCGCAACGACGAGGCCTCCTGGCGAAGCGTCACCACCGTTGACCCCGGTATGCGCGTCCTCAGCGTCACAGGCGAACTGGGCAAACCATGGCGCTGGACATTGTTGGCGGGCGGCCCCGCAATTGGCAGACGGACGGAGTCGCTGCTACAGGATTCCTCTTGGTTGGGTGCTGCCATCGGTGGCGATCAACAAGGCTTCGCCGCCATGGAGTTCCCCTTCGACAAGCCCATCCCCGAACTATCCCGCTGGCTGGACGCCGTCGAAAACCTCGCCAAGCGCGCCGAGGCGGCCGGGCTGGTCGAGCCCGAGAAGCCTTAAAAAGACCGCGCGAAGAAGATCGTCCAAACCGTCACCACCAGGGCGTGCGTGATCATCGAGGCTCGCAGTGAGTTGGCGCGCTCGAAGCCGATGCCGCAAAACACGCCAAGCACCGCCGACACCGCCGCCTGCCGCCAATTCGGGAAGCCGCGAAACGGCAGATGCACCGCACCAAAGCAGAGGCTTGCCATCAACAGCCCCAGCCAACGGTTGCCCAGTTCTTTGCCCAACATCGGCTGAAGCACGCCGCGGAAAAAGAAGTCTTCTCCGAACGCCACAAACAGATAGAAGCCCAGCAACGTGCCCACGGCCAAAAACGGCAACTGCCACGCCTCCACCTTCGGCAGTTGGTAGCGCAGCAGTTTGAAGCCCAGCCCAATCGGCAGCAGGATCACGAGAAAGAATACAAATTGGCGAATGCCTTCAACCCACTCCCGGCGATTGGGCCAAAGCCCAAAGCCCGGCACATCGATACGCCGCAAGAACAAGAACACGGCCATCCCCAAGCGCATCCACAGCAACTTGTTGAGCCCGCCAAATCTCTGTTGCACAAACAGAGGCAGAAACCAGTCCGAAAGGATAAAGGCCACCATTAGGCCCATCAACAGCACATCGGCAACCGGACGCCGGGGCAACACAAGGTACCAACCGCAAACGATGCCAGTCGCGGTGGCCCACAGCGCAAAATCCGCCGGAAACTGGCCCTGCGCAAGGTTCAGCCCCAGCACCGGCAACATCGCCGACAACCACAGCAGCGCGGCTTGCACCAGAGAGTGCAGCCCGCTAAAGCGCCTCCGGAAGGCCGGCCACACCGGCAGAAAGTAGAAAACCGCTTCCAGGGCCAGCGCCGGCAAAAACGGAAC
>JANXUM010000187.1 GCA_025356215.1 Bryobacter sp.
TCACTGGCTGGCCTCCTTCGATGGATATTTAATTCTATGGACGGTGTTGGCTTGGGGGTTGTGCAGCGTTAGGAGCGCGCCGTCCACCCAGCGGATTTCGATCGAATCGACGGTACTTGAGGCACCGAGGCCAAAGTGCGCAACGGGCTCGCCCTGACTCAAGTATCCGCTGCCGCAATCGATGGTGCGGAGTTGCACTCGATTGGCGGCTTTCAGTTTGACGAGAGCGCCACGGGCCGGGGCGCCGGCACTGGTGAGGGGCATGACGCGGAGCCAGTGGTTGTTGTTGGGCGGCGCGGCGTAGAGGGTGAGGGGCTGGGGCGCGGATTCGCCGTGAGCGAGCATCAGCTCAAGACGGCCGTCATTGTCCCAATCGGCGGCCACGGCACCGGTGCCAAAGCCGCGGTCCTCGCGGGCGTCGCCGCAATCGATCGCTTTCCAATTGCCATCGCGCCATCCCAGCATGAGGTTGGGGGCGCCGTGGTTGTGCAGAAAGATCTCCTCAAAGCCGTCGTTGTCAAAGTCGGCGACGACGAGGCCGCGAGCGCGCGAGCCACCTTCGAGATCGCGGAGGCAAGCGTCGGCAAAGTTGCCGGCGTGGCCTTGGAGGAAGAGGCGGTGGGGGCCCTGGGCGTTGGCGCAGAGGATGTCGAAGCGCCCGTCAAAATTGGCGTCGAGCAAAGCCGCGCCGCGGCCGTGGCCGAGGGAATCGGCAAGGCCAAGTTCCATGGCGCGTTCGGCGTAGCGCCCGTCGGGGCCGGCGGTGAAGAACATGTTGGAGATGCCTTCGTTGGAGGCGTAAATGTCGAGGCCGTGGGTGAGGATCGGCCCGGCGGCGAGGGCGCGACCGCCCGCGATGCGAGCCAGGCCGAGCAGCGGAGCGTTGTCGGCAATGCGGTCTTCGCTGAGCAGTTCGATGAGGCGAAAGGGGCCGCCCTCGTTGGCGACCAGGAAACCGAAGCGGCCCATGCCAAAGCGATCGAGCGCGAGAACGGATAGGCTGGAGACGCTGCGCAACGGGCTGCCGGCGAGCAGGTCGCGCCATGCGCCGCGTCTCCAGGCGAAGAGGCGGTCGGGGGCGCTTTCGCCATTGGCAACGTAGATTTCCTCGCGACCGTCGCCATCGAAATCACCAGCGGCGAGGCCCATGGCCAGAGCGCGGCGGTCGGCTAGATCAGGCGTGGAGACATCGTAAAAGGCGTCGCCGCCCCATTTGAGAACCAGGTTGGGGCCGCTCCAACCGGCTGCGATACATTCGAAATTACCGTCGCCGTCGATGTCCGTGACGGCCAAGCCAGAATACATCTGCGCGGGATTGTCGGCCAGCAGATGGGATCGCGATTGGAACATTTGTTCCGGGCGCTAGGTGGACAGGGGCGTCGAGGCGATGGTGCCGTCGACGGAGCGGGGAGGATTGAACGAGAGCATGCGCAGGCAGGATTCGCAGTAGAAGGTTTTGTCGGGGTACTGGCGGATCTGCTGGAGCAGGGCGGCGCGGATGTTCATCTGGCAAGAGGTGCAGAGGCCTTCGGTGCATTCGGCGACGACGACGCCGTCTTTATGTTTTTTGCGAAGGCGCTCGTAGTCTTTGAGCAATGCGGGCGGAATTTCTTTGGCGAGTTTTTCGCGTTCGCGATAGATGCGGACGCCCTTTTTGCGATCTTGTTCGCTGAGGATCTTGGCGTCTTCTTTTTGCTTTTCGACGGCGGCGCGCTCGGCGTCCATGTTGCTTTCGGCGGCCTTAACGACACCGCTCAAGCGCTCGGCCTCTTCGAGCAGTTTGAAAGAGCTTTCTTCGTTAGCGACGATTTCACTCTCGCAGAATTTGATTTCGTGATTGAAGGCCGTGAGCTGTTCCTGATTGGTGGACTGCATCAGTTGCTTTTTGAGTTTGTCGATCTTGAGGCGGTGATCTTCATTGGCGCCGGCGAGGCGTTTGATCTCCAATTGATTGGCCAGCAAGGCCGCCTTGTCTTCTTCAAGCCGCCGTTGATGCGCGCCCATTTGGGCTTCGAGTTGAGCGATTTTCTTGGGGAGTCCGCGGATCTCCGCTTCCAGTTGCACGAGTTGGCGGTCCATACGCTGGAGCTGTAGTGCGAGTAAAACGTCCTGAGCCATTGAGTGTTTACAAGGTACCACGCAAGAAGGGCAGGCGGCGCTTGAGGGGGCCGGCCATTGCGTCGGTCGCCATGGTTAATTCTTCTACACCGAGGGCGCGGGCGGCTAGATAGAAGACGATCGCGCCCACTGGGATGGCGACGGCGAGCTGGGTGAGG
>JANXUM010000208.1 GCA_025356215.1 Bryobacter sp.
CTATACTCAAAGTGCGAGCTGAATGATACGGGGTTACCGAGACCGAGATATCGAGCGCTTGGCAACTGGTGACAAAGTTCGCCGATTCGAGCCGTTCCGCAAGCAAGCTGAAAAGCGGCTTCGGATTCTGGATGCTGCAACAGCGCTAGCCGATCTTGCCGCGCTCAAATCTAACCGGCTCGAAGCCCTTGCGGGAAACCGCAAGGGGCAATATTCGATCCGGATCAATGACCGGTGGCGCTCGTGTTTTGAATGGCCGAAAGATGCGCCCGGCCCGGCGAATGTTGAAATTGCGGATTACAACTAACAGCGAAAGGAAATTACTCTGGCTCGCACACCAATCCACCCCGGAGAAATCCTCGCCGACGAGCTGGAGGATCTCAACCTCACAGCAAAGAAGCTCGCGGACGTCATCGAGGTTCCGCCGAACCGGCTGTACCAGATCCTCGCAGGCAAGCGGAACCTGACCGCGGACACCGCCCTGCGCCTCAGTCAGTACTTTGGCATGTCTGCTGATTTTTGGATGAATCTTCAAAGTGCATACGAGCTCGACCTGGCCCGTCAGCAGCACGGCAAGGAAATCCAGCGTATCCCGAAACGCAGCGAGTCGGCGGAGCCGCGACCGGCTGCTTAAACAACGAGCATGAAGCCACTTTACACAGAACGACAAGGCCTCTCGAAACCTACGGCCTGATGGGGTGCGACCTAATATGGCCGGCCGACTGGCGGGCGGCACTTCCCGAGGAAGGCTGGAACACCTCCGCCAACTCAGTAACAGCGGACTCCGCAGTAGGCATCAACGCGTGGCAACCCGGGATCGACGGAATCTCGGCCACCCACTCGTCTGGCTGGTTGCGCTAGAGGACAACCTTGTAGCCGTCAAAGGTTATGGCCATTCTCACCAATTTACTCCCTCCCGCAAAAGTCGATCACAACAACTTTCGGCTAAATCTCCTTCCTTTTCAATAGCCTCCAAAAACCATGATTCGTTTTCGCCACATCGGCTGCTAACTTCTTCAGCGGGAGGCGAGGCTGCGCTCACATCGAGCGCGCCCTCGCCTCCCAATCTATTTTGCAAAGGATAAAACGATGTCGACTGAAAAACAAATCGAAGCCAATCGCGCCAACGCGAAGCTCTCCACCGGCCCCAACACGGCCGAGGGCCGCGCCCGCGCCGCCCAGAACTCCTTCACCCACGGGCTCAATTCCAGCCCGGAATCCCTCTTCGCCGCCCATCCCGAACAAGAGGAGGCCTACCGCGCGCTAGCCCAAAAGCTCCGCAAAGACTGCCAGCCTGAAACGGCGATCGAAGATGAGACCTTCCAACTCTATGCCTGGTCGATGTTCCAAGCCAAACGCGCCCAACACATCGAAATGCTCGGCCAAGACCGCTGGCTCGAAGACCCCGACGACGCCAAAAAGTTCTCCCAAATGGAGCGCACGATGAAGTTGGGCGCCATGCTCGAACGCCGAGCCAGCCGCGCTCTCAACGAACTCCGCAAACTCCAGCGCGACCGCTTCGCCGCCTACGAGGTCTACGCCGAACACTGCGTCATGGGCAAAGAAGTCAACATTCCCAAGAGCCTTCCGACAGCCGATATCCGCAAAACCGACCTCGGCCACACCAGCCCCAACTACATCGCCCAGTTCCTGCTCTATCAAACGAAAGAGGTAAAGGACACGGCAAAGCGCATGTTGAAGGACGCAAAAAACAAACCCAATCAGGCCACTCCGGCAAACGGCGAAAACCCCTTCGCCAACCTGAGCATCGAGGAACTCCTGCGCATCGCAAAGGAAACTGGACTCAGCAAATGACAAATCACTGCAATGCAAAAGGCAAGCAATTGTGATTACCGGTTTCATTAGAGCATCGGCTAACGACATGTGGTTCCGGGCTTCAGCCCGTCCGTGCCGACGTCCAGGCAGGATCACCGATAATCCAGCAAAACAAACGAAGCCAATCCTTTTCTACTCGGCCAACGACGCCAACCTCAAAGCCTCGTCCGGAACCACACATAAGTCAGCCCCGCCCCGCCAACATTGGCCTCAAATCGGGCTGACCCCAGCGGTAGCTTCACATCGTCAACTTCCAGTCGCCACTGCCCGGCTGGAATCGGGCGCTCACCCAGCCAAGTCGCAGTGAGCACACGCGGTCGATCCGACGGCGCAAACAACAAACTTACCCGATAAGGCCCCGCCGCCTCAACCTTAACTTCCCAATGGCCAACCGCCGCTGGCGTCCACGCCGCCTTCGGCCCCCGCCAGTCCTGCCGCGTCAACAACACCGGAGACTTGCCGTCAAATACGATTCGCGGCGGCTCATAGCCGCGCGTCGAAGATACATCCTGAAACCAGGCCTCATAACTGGCCCGTAACTGCCGCACCATCCCAGCTTCCTGAGCGGCCAAATCCTTGGCCTCGGCGGGATCGCTCTCCAAGTCGTAGAGCTCCTTACCATTCACTAACTTATAGCGCTGAGTAAGTACGGCGCTATTCTCAAAGGCAACCGGCGCATCCCCGCGATGCCATTGCAAAAACATCGTCCTGTCACTCCAGGTCGAAGCGGCCTTCGGGTCGGTTAACAAGGGCCACAAACTTCGTCCGTCCATCTTCGATGTCGTTCGCACACCCACCGCCTCCAGCAGCGTCGGAGCAATGTCGATATGCGCGCCCAACCGGTCGACAACCGTCCCCGGGGCAATCTTCCCCGGCCAGCGCATCAACAACGGAACCCGGATTCCGCCCTCATAAGTCGTACCCTTGAGCCCCCGGAGCCCGGAATTAAACCGCTTCTGCTGCGGGCCGTTGTCGGTCATAAACACAACGATTGTCTCGCGCTCGATCCCCCGCGCCTTCAGGTGCGCCAGCAGCAGCCCGACGTTGTCGTCAATGTTTTTGATCATGCCGTAAATCTTCGCCGTAACATCGTCAAGCCCCATCTTGCGATAGGGCTCGGCCAG
>JANXUM010000268.1 GCA_025356215.1 Bryobacter sp.
AAACTGTCAAGGCGGCAAACATAAGATCACTCATCAAGCGGGTTGAGGCCAGTTGCAGTTCTGGATGCAGGGCCAAGAGGGCGGCGATCGACAAAGCCACTGGCTCGGACTGGCCGTTGACGCGCAGCAGGCGATAGACACCCAGGACAAAGACCGGGAGCCAAAGCCAGTTGAGCAACATCGCTAGAGGCAGTGCCTGATCGGGGGAGTCAGCCCAGCGCCAGGCGATGGAGAGGTAGAGCGGATAGAGGGGAGGGTACTTGGTCTGGGCGGGCGTCCAGGGCAAGCTGTCGATCCGGTAGGGCCCGCCCAGCGCTAGCGTCCTCGCCGTGCCCATGTAAATCGCATCGTCGTGGAAGCTTCCCAGGTGCGGCAGCTCGCGCCCTTGCCAAGCCAAGTATGCCGAGGGTAGCAGGGACAGCGCGAAGACCGAGGCAAGTATCCAGCGACTCATCGACCCACGCGATAGGCCTGGACGGCGAGCGCTGCCAACAACGCCAGAATCGTCAACGGCAGCAAGCCGGGCAAAGGTGGTGGAAAGACCAACGCGAAGTAAAGTGGCGGCACCAGCAGCGAGAACGCGATCCATTGAACGGCTTTACCGGGAAGTGAACTGAGAACAACAGCGAGCGGGTACAGGGTAAAAGCCAAGTCGTACTCGAAGGAATGCGGCACGGCCAGGATCGCGCAAAGTTGGGCGGCGAGCAGAGCGTGGGGCCAATCTAAACGGAGAGCGCAGAGCCCGAAGCAAAGCAGCGCCGCAATCAGACCCACCCACCAAAGCGACGGGATGCCAAGGTTGGCGAATAGGCCCTGCAGGTTTGGCATCTGCGTCAGGCCGGGGGTCATGTGTTCAAGATCCCGTTGCTGGAGCAGAGCGATGTAGCTCTTCCACCCGGCCGCGCCGTCCAGGGCGAAGTCGAGCCCGAGTGTTAGCAACGCCACGGCAAGAAAGCCCCGAAACATGGCCCATTGCCGCCCGAGCGCCATCGCAATCGGCGCCATCAGGATGAGGTGCCACTTGAAGAGGCAAAGCGCCAGGATCGCCCCGGCCCAGAAGGCGTAGCCAGCCTGCCAAGTGAAAACGCTTAGGGCCACGATGAAGGCCATCCAGCCTGTATCCTGGCCATGGGCAATTCCGATCGGAAGAGGCAAGAAGAACGAGGTCAGCATCAGGATGTCAGCCCGGTAGCGGCGGACCAGCAACCACCATGTGCCGGCCAAGGCGAGGATCTGGACGGCCTGCCAAAGGTTGAGCGCGGCACCTTCAGACAGGAGCGCGAAAGGGCGGAAGACTTCGGCATAGTATCTGGGGCGTGGGAACGGGACGACCGTTCGGACCGCAGGTTGGACGCGGGCTTGGTATTCCTTCTGAACTTGCGGATCGTGTAAGCGGGCTCCGTCGCCAGCATTGATCTGCAAACCGACTCCATAGAGGCACAAGAAATCGTTCGCCAGAGTGTTTTCCCGTACCATCAGACCCGCCGTACTATAGAAAAGCGCCGAGATCGCCACCACTAGGACTACGCTAAACCACCGCAACATCGGGCTGGACGTACTGGGCGCATTCCCCATCAAAAACACCCCGTGTACCATAGACCCCGCGCCGCCTCAATCGGTATTCTTTCATCAGGAAAAAGTGCTACGAATGTTCCCAATGCAAAGCCTCCTTCAATCGGGGTGTTTCGTTCAGTTCGCGTACTTGCAGGCGTTGGACCTGCTGAGTACAGTGGCCTTCATGCTCAATGGAGTTGGAGAAGCGAACCCGATGGTGCGGTGGACGATGAATGTCTCCCCCAATCCTCTTGGCGGGCTTGTAGCCGTCAAAGTCGCGGCACTGGGCTTGGCCCTGTGGTGCCTGAAAATGGGTAGAGACCGCCTGCTGTTCAAGATCAACATATTCTTCGCCGGGCTGGTGGCGTGGAACCTTGTCTGCCTGATTCTGTCTGGCCATCGCTAAGACAGCTTAGCGCAACTGCCTAATACTTTCGAAGTACAGCCAGAACGCGGCCCTGAACACTCACGATACTTTGCGACACCCGGATGGGAGCCATCGAGGAGTTAGCAGGCTGCAAACGGACCATGTCGCCCGGTTCGCGATAAAAGCGCTTCAGCGTCGTCTCGGAGCCATCGACGAGAGCCACAACAATGTCGCCGTCGCGGACGTGGTTGACCTTCTCGATCAGGACAAAGTCGCCACTGCAAATGTGATCTTCGATCATGGAATCGCCACGCACTTCGAGGGCGTAAGTGCTGGAGTCTCCGATGAAATCCTTGAAAGCCAGGGTCTCGGGATTAGAGACACTCTCCACCGGCGAGCCGGCTGCGATGCGACCGAGCAAAGGAACTTCGAGGTCGGCCATCCTCGGGGAGCCCGAGTAGTTGCGGCGCTCATCAAGATACTTCGACGAGATCTCCAACGACCGGCTTTGATTGAAGCCGCGTTTGAGGTAGCCTTTGGTCTCGAGCGAATGGATGTGTTTATGCACAGTCGCGAGAGAGGTCAGATCCATGCCGCTAGCGATCTCCTCGTAGCTGGGGGAGTAGCCATTCTTCTCGATGAAGCCAGCGAGATAGTCGAGTAGGTCCTTTTGCCGACGCGTCAGTGCCATACGGGCATTATAGGCGAAGAAAGTACGAATTACAAAAGATTTCTTCGCTTTTAGTTCGCCGAGGCGGATGCCATCGCGATGAAATTCAGTTTCGCCTCCGCCGAGCCGGATCCGCCTTGCACCATGAAAACGCCAACCAGTTTTTTGACGGGGTCAACCCAACCGTGTGTGCCGAAGGCTCCGCCGTGGCCAAAGGTTCCGGTTGACCAGAGCATGGCGGCAGCGGCGGGATCCCTGGCGACTTCCCATGTCAGCCCGAAGGCGGTGCCGGGGTTGTGACCGGCCTGAAGGTTTCCCGTCTGCACCATCGTCATGGCGTCGACGCTTGCCTTAGACAGGTAACGCTTAGCGCCGAGGGTGCCGCCGTTCAGCATCATCGAGTAAAAGTGAGAAAGGTCCTCGGCGGTTGAATAAAGGCCAAATTCCGGGGCGGGATAAGTGGCTCCGGCGCGGAGGTCGCGCGAGTCTCCGCCAAGGGTTGTGTGCGGGCAAGGGGAGAGCTTGCCTTCCTTGGTGCAATAGTTGACGACGATTCTGTCCTTCTTGTCCGCTGGCGGGAAGAAGAAGCTGTCCTTCATTCCGAGAGGTTGGAGGAGGCGCTTGGCGATAAAGTCTTCGTACTTCATGCCGCTGGTGACCTCGACCAGGCGACCCAAGGTGGCGAGCCCCATGTTGGAGTAAACCCACTTGGTGCCGGGATCTTGGAGCAACGGGACGGTCGAATAGAACTTGACCGCGTCCTCGAGAGTGACTTTCACCGAGTAATACCATTCCATATTGGCGCCGGGCGGGTTGGGTGCCATGCCGGAGGTATGGGTCATGATGTGGCGGACGAGGATGCCGGGTTTGTCCTTGAACTCAGGCAGGTACTTGGCGACCGGGTCGTTGACGTTGAGCTTGCCGGCCTCGACCATCATCATGGCGGCCGTCCCGGTGAGCGGCTTGGTCATCGAC
Source organism: Bryobacter sp. (assembly GCA_025356215.1). Classification (GTDB taxonomy): domain Bacteria; phylum Acidobacteriota; class Terriglobia; order Bryobacterales; family Bryobacteraceae; genus Bryobacter. The sequence goes on from JANXUM010000268.1 coordinate 3,567, forward strand.
ATGATCTGGAAGATCGAATCCTTGCGCATCGGCTTCTTGTTCTCGATGTCGGCCCAACCGGTGGTCTCGATGTGCACCGTTTGGCCCTTTTCAACAATCATCGTAACGGTCCCACTGATGCCGCCACGATCGACGTGGGCCTGCATACGGGGCTTAATGCGAGACAGAGTTTCAGTGTCGGCGGCGGCTAGCGCCGCCAGGAGTAGAAGTGGTTGAAGCATAGCTATTTTTCGAACGTCATCACCTTATCACGGAACGTCTTCTGGATCTCGTTATACCCGCCGACGCGCTGAATCATCAGGATGGCAAAGGTGCGGGTTTTGGGGTCGAACATGCCCAGGGTGCCAAAAGCTCCGCCGTGGCCGATCCAGCCCTTCTCATCGAGGGCCCAGCCCAGGCCCGGCGTCTGGTTGCGGAGCATCTCTGTTACTTCATGTAAGCCATGGCAATGCGATCGCGCGATCGATCTTGCGGGTAGAAAGAAGTGTCCTCCAGACCGAGCGGATCGAGAATCCGCCCCTGGCTAAAGAGCTCGAACTTTTTGCCGCTAAGAACTTCGACCAAGCGGCCCGGCGTCGCCAGACCGGTGTTGGAGTATTGAAAGCAGGTGCCCGGGTTACGAGAGTCGACCCAAGTGGCTTCGCGCAGGCTATGTCCGTAGCCGGTGTAGGTGCGTATGATGGCGGGACGGTATTCGGGCATGCCGCTCATGTGGGTCATCAGGTCGCGGATGGTGATGGGCCGCTCGGGCTTCGCGAGTTTGCGTTCGGTGACGGTGGAGCCGGGCTCTTGCAACCAGGTATCGGAGAACTCCGGCAGGTGCTTGCTGACCGGATCGTCCAAGCGTAGCTTGCCATCTTCCATCAGCATCATCACTGCGCTGACGGTGAAGGGCTTGGTCATGGACATGACCTCGAAGATCGTGTCCTTCTTCATCGGAATCCGCTTCTCGCGATCCTGAAAACCCGCGCTTTCTTCCATCAACACTTTGCCGTCGCGCACAACCAGACAGGTGTAGCCAACGACGGTGGAATCATCGAGAAAGTTCTGAAAAGTACCGGCGAAGCTAAGAATTGATAAGAGAAGCTTCATCATCGTTGTAGCCTAGAGTTTAGATTCAGCATGAACAGAAGACACGCCCTCCTTACGATGACAGCAGCGCCGCTGGCGGCGCAATCCTCGGGAGGAGCTTTATTGACAACCCTCTTGGAGAATCACGCCAAGGGCATTGAGTACCTTTTGAAGAGCCAGGTGACAGACCCGGCCAGCCCTTGGCAGGGAATGATCTTCAATAGTTACGGCATACCCAACGTTGTATCGATGGCGGGTATGTATGACAGCTTTGCGACGGCGCTCACGCACCCCCAAAGCAAGCACTATCGCAATGCCGAGGTATTCGCTCGACTCAAGATGACGGCGGCGGCGCTAAAGCGAAACCAGAGCCCGGCCGGTTTCTTAAGCAATCTGGATACGAATTTTAACTCTCCGCCCGACACTGCCTTTGGGATTCTGGCAGCCGCGCAGGGGCTGCTTGTGGCCAAGCAGAGTGGTGAGCGTGAAGTATTCAACGTGATGGAGCCCTTCGTCAAGAGCGCCTCGGACGGGCTGGCGGTTGGCGGCATCCACACGCCGAATCATCGTTGGGTAGTGTCGGCCGCTTTAGCCTTGGCCAACGACGCTATACCCAGCGCCGCCTACACAAAACGCATCGATCAATGGTTGGCCGAGACCATCGATATCGACGAAGACGGCCAGTTTACCGAACGCTCGATGGGCACTTACAACTCGATCGTCGATAGCGCCCTGGTTACAATTGCGTCGCGGCACAACCGGCCTGAGCTCTTTAACGCGGTGCGCGCAAACCTGAACGCGCTGCTTTATATGATCAACCCGAACGGCGAGATTGTCACAGACTTCTCGCGCCGGCAGGATCAATATACGCGGGCCACTCCCGGCGGCTACTACTTCTCGCTTCACTACATGGCGCTGAAGGACAAGAACCCTGTTTATGGCGGCTTGGCGGAGCAGTTCCGCCCGACGCACCTGACGCTGAGCACGGCGATCCTGCACCCGGAGTTTCTGGCGCCGATCGAGACCGCTCCGG
>JANXUM010000340.1 GCA_025356215.1 Bryobacter sp.
CTCCGCCCAACCGAGCGAGGAGCGCGACCATACACTGCTGGAGGCGGCCGTGGCCGGGGTAGACGATTTGAATCGGCGATATGGCACCCGGCGCTTTGCCGTGTTCCATAGGCGGAGGATCTTCTCGCAGTCCGAAGACAAGTGGATCGGGTGGGAGCGCAAGCGCGGCAAGTTGGAGGAGTTAAACGCATGGTTGAGCGGGGTGCCATCCCCAGAGCACACGTTGACCATCCACGGCGCTATCCCTTTGCCGGTGCGTTTCGTGATCACGCTCGACTCGGATACAGTCTTACCCGTCGGGTCAGCTCTGGCGCTGATTGGGACGATCGCCCACCCCCTGAACGCGGCACAAATCGACGCTGAGCGGATGGTGACGGAGCGCGGGTTCACGATCATTCAGCCGCGTGCCAGCATTGCCTTGCCTGAGGCGATTGCGACTCGATTTACAAGGCTTTTCAGCGACATCTCCGGCTCGGATCCATATTCGCGACCGGTATCGGACGCATACCAGGACTTGTTCGGCCACGGCATATTCCACGGCAAGGCCATTTACGATATTGCGGCTTTTCATCGCTTGGCGGGCGGGCGCTTTCCAGTGGATACAATCTTGAGCCACGACTTGCTCGAAGGCGAGCACGTGCGCGTGGGTCTGGCGAGCGACATCGAAATCTTCGAGAGCTTCCCGGCGGACTATTCTTCGTTCTGCAAACGTCAACACCGATGGATCCGCGGAGACTGGCAAATTGCAGCCTGGCTGCGGCACGAGGCGCCGGGGCCCGCCGGAGGAGTAGTCGGAAACCCACTGGCGGCGATTTCGCGATGGAAAATTTTCGACAATCTGCGGCGGAGTCTGGTGGCGCCGGCCGCCGTGATGCTTGTGGCGAGCGCATGGATCTTCGGCGCCGGTACGGAGGTGGCGCTCGTAGTGATCCTCAGCTACCTGAGCATGCCGTTCCTCATCGGCCTGTTTCTGCAATTTCCGGCTGGTTTTAAAGCCGAGCACGCCTCTTGGAAACGGCTCAGGATCGAAGTGAAGCGCATCTTCTTCAACTTGATCCTTCTGCCGCACCAGGCATTGATCTGTGTCGACGCGATCGTGCGATCAATCCACCGGCGGCATGTTTCAAGAAAGCGATTGTTGGAGTGGGAGACCGCCGAGGCGACCCAAGCGGACCCAGCGTTGCAGATTAACCGGTCGCTGGCCCAGGGGGCGTTGACAACGGCCGTGGCGACGGTGCTGTTGATCGCCGTCTTCACGACACAGAGAGCCGTTTGGCTCGCCCCAATTCTCGTGCTCTGGCTGACGACGCGCGAGGCGATCCGTTATTTGGGCAAAGCCGCGCAGGCCGACAGCGGCGACCGTCTCAGCCATGCCGATCATACCTTTCTTCGCACAACGGCGCGGTCCACATGGCGCTTTTTCGACGATCTGGTGGGACCGGCGGACAACTGGCTGCCGCCAGATAATTATCAGGAAGCCCCGGATGAGCAAACCGCCCATCGAAGCTCTCCGACAAATATCGGGCTGTGGCTGACGGCGTTGTTATCGGCTACCGACTTGGGTTACATCACTCACGACACGGCATTGCTGCGAATGCGTTCAACGCTGGATACGATCGGCAAACTGGAAAAATTTCGCGGCCATCTTTTGAACTGGTACGACACTCGAAGCTTGGCTCCTCTCTTACCGCGCTATGTTTCTTCAGCGGATAGCGGCAATTTCGCCGCGACACTGATCACAGCCGGAGCGGGTTTGAAGCGGCTGATGCGCTCCCCCGTGGTAGGTCCGCAGAGTTTGCGCGCGCTTGACGATCACATCCACATCCTTCGCGAGTTGTCGCCCGGGGATAGCGTGTCGATGGAATCGCTGAGGGCGCTGACGCGGATTGTCCGCGCCGGGTTGGCCAGCCGCAACTACACCACCTACTGGAAGATCGCCCGAACGCCAGTAGCGCAGCTATTGGAGAGCGCTCGCTGGGGCATGGGCGAGGATGACCGGCGCGGCTATTGGATCGCTGAAATCCAGGCGCACGCCGAAAACTGGAATCGGGAATGCGACCAGTACTTGCGCTGGCGCGAGTTGCTACTTGCGCCGCCCGACTACTTTGTCGCCCAGCTTGGCACGGAGGCCGTTGCCTTGCGCTCGGCCGCCGCCGCGTCCGTGCCGTCGATCAACGAGCTTGCGGGCGAATCGCCAGCGTTGCAAGCGCTGTTGGGGTTGGAGCGTAACGTCATTCCCAAGCAGGCGCATGTTTGGCTGAAGGAAATTGAGGCCGAGTACGCCCGCGCCCATGAGGCCGCGCTCGCCACTCAAGCCATGGCCGACACGTGCATCGCGACGATTGAGAAACTGTTTTCAGAAACCGACTTCCGCTGTCTCTATAACAATGAGGCGAAGCTGCTGCGTATTGGGATCGCGCTGGACTCCGTCCCACAATCCGAGAACCATTACGACTTGCTTGCCAGTGAGGCGCGGCTGGCCAGCTTGATCGGTATCGCCAAAGGCGAACTTCCGCCGGAGCACTGGGTCGCCTTGGGAAGACCCTACACGTCGTCCGACGAACAGGTGTTGCTCTCCTGGGGCGGCACGATGTTTGAATACCTAATGCCGGTTTTGTTTTTGCGTAACGTCGAGAATTCGCTTCTGGATAACGCCTGCCGCCAAGCTGTCCGCAAACAGATCGAGTTTGGCGAAAAATTCGGAGTGCCTTGGGGCTTGTCGGAGTCTGGCCACGCGGCGGTGGATGCAAATCGAAGCTACCAGTATCAAGCCTTTGGAGTGCCGAGTCTGAGTCTGAAGCCCCGCATGGAACAGGAGGTTGTGGTGTCGCCCTATTCCTCCGCACTGGCATTACAAATCGATGCGCCGGCGGCAATCGCGAACCTCAAACTACTCCGAGAGCGCGGGCTGTATGGGCCCATGGGCTTTTACGAAGCGATCGACTACACGCGTCAGAAGGGGCGGGGGAGCGGCCCTGGCGTGACGGTGCAGTCCTATATGGCGCATCACCAGGGCATGTCGCTGCTGGCGATTCACAACGTGCTGCATCGCGGTGCCGTTCAGAATTTGTTCCATTCCGACCTTCGAATTCGGGCCGTCGAGACCCTGCTCTTCGAGCGAATTCCAGCCGAGAAATCGCGGCTGGTGCTGCCCAAGCATGAGCGATCCACTCTGCGGGTGCTCTTGGCTTCGCCGGAGCCGATCCATCGCGTCACTCGCGAGGACACCAGCGTGCCGCGCGCGCATTTGCTGGGCAACGGGCGCATGGCGTCGATGCTCACTAATTCGGGCGCGGGATACACGACCTGGAATTCAATGGACATTACCCGCTGGCGGGCCGACACGACGCTCGACGCACGCGGATCTTATTGCTTCGTGAAGAATCTGCGTAGCGGCAAATTGTACTCAACGACTTATCAGCCGTTGCGCTCGGACAATCAGAGTTTCTCGGCTATGTTTTCGACTGATCGGGTCGAATACCTGCGCCGGGACGACGATCTTGAGATTCTCACCGAGGTCACAGTTTCCCCGGAGGATGACGCGGAAGTCAGACGATACACGCTGACGAATCGCACCCTGCGAGAAGTCAGTCTTGAGCTTACGACTTACACCGAACTCGCACTGGCGCCGCATGCGGCGGACCGGACGCACCCGGCATTCAGCAAGATGTTTGTCGTCACGGAACATCTGCCGGAGCGGTCGGCCATTCTTGCGGGCCGCCGCCGGCGATCGGATGACGAAGCGGGCGTTTTCACCGCGCAGGTATTGACCGGAGCGGACGCGGGCGAAGCAATTCAGATTGAGACGGACCGCGCCTCGTTCTTGGGCCGGGAGGGCGGCGATGGAGTTCCTGCGGCTTTGAATCGTCCGCTCAACGGCTCTGCGGGCACCGTACTCGATCCTGTCTTCGCACAAAGGGTAACGGTACTGCTGAAGCCGCGTTCGCGAGCTAGCATCAGTTGCATTTTGGCGGCGGCTGAGAGCCGAGACGGCGTTCTGGCCCTGATTGACAAATATAGAATCGCCGAAGCCCCGGCGCGCGCTTTCGAGTTGGCGTGGACTCACGCCCAGCTACAACTCAGATATCTCGGCGTGCAATCGGACACAGCGCAGCGATTTCAGGAGCTCGCCAGCCTCATTCTTTATCCCACTTCCCGCGTCCGCACTTCGCGCGAGCGAATCGCGCGCAACACACTTGGGCAGTCCGGATTGTGGCGGCATGGGATTTCGGGCGATCTCCCAATTGCAGTGATCACCATCTCTGACGCCAACGGACTCGCCATGCTGCGAGAAATGCTCACGGCCCATACCTTTTGGAGGCTAAGGGGCCTCAAAGTGGATTTGGTTGTGCTCAATCAAGAAGTTCCCTCGTATGACCAGCCGCTTGCCAACGCGATCCGCACGATGATCGGCGCGCAATCGATCCTCACGGGATCGGAGCAACCGGGCGGCGTCTATCTGCGGACCTGGACCGACTTTCAGGCAGCCGACATCGACTTGATTCTATCGGCTGCGCGAATCGTCATTCGCGCTGGCGGAGGGCTCTTGATCCAACAGTTGGGTAAAGCGCTCGAGCCCGCCACGCAACGGTTGGATTCGTATGCCCCCGGCCCGCCGCAGTTCCATGATTCGTTGCCGCTCCCCTTTGAGGAGTTGCTGTATCACAACGGTCGGGGCGGCTTTACTAAGGACGGTCGGGAGTACGCGATCTACATGGGGATCGGTGAGCTCACGCCGCTGCCGTGGTCGAACGTG
>JANXUM010000354.1 GCA_025356215.1 Bryobacter sp.
GCCCGAGGGCACCGAGATGGTGATGCCTGGCGACAACGTACAGATGACGATCGAGCTGATTACGCCGGTGGCCATGGACAAGGGCTTGCGCTTCGCAATTCGCGAAGGCGGTCGTACCGTGGGCGCGGGCACCGTGTCGGAGATCGTCGAATAGTGATTGTTGAATAGGGACGGGATTTTACCCGTTTGAAATTGGGGGCTGCGCCGGTTAGGTTGCGGTCCCTAATTGTTTTATACTTGAAGTGGTCAAACAGGGGCATAGGCTAACGGTAAACCTGCGGTCTCCAAAACCGCCTTTGGGGGTTCGAATCCCTCTGCCCCTGCCAAATCTTCCTCTACCCCCGGAAAGCTGAATATGGCGAACGAAACCGCAATCGAAAAGGCCTCGTCGTGGCCGCAGAACGTAAAAGACTATTTTGAAGATCTCCAGAAGGAGATGAGGCTGGTCACGTGGCCAAGCCGCAAGCAGGTCATCGCCACCACTACGGTTGTTGTGTTCAGCGTGTTTCTCTTCGCTGCCTACTTCGCTGTGATCGATCAGCTCTTTGCCCGCGGAGTGACGCAGGTGTTCAAATGGAGCGCGAAGTAGCCGCTGAAGTAGCGCCTGAGGTCATCATGCCCGAAATTGAAGATACGCACGAAATGGCAGCCGAAGCCGTAGAGCTCGACGCGGTCGAGTCTGCCGAGGTCGAGTCTGCCGAGGTCGAAGCCGTAGAAGCGGCAGAAGCCCACGAAGAGCCCGAGGCTCATGAGGAGCCAGTCGCGGTGGAAGCCGCCGAGGCTGAAGCCGAGCCCGCAGCCGAAGGCAATCCGAATCTCAACTGGTACATCATCCATACCTATTCCGGATTTGAGAACAAAGTCGCCGAATCGCTCAAGAGCCGTGCCGAGGCCTTTGGCTTCGATCATCGTTTAGGCCAGATCCTGATCCCCAAGGAGCAGGTGGTTGAGATGAAGAACGGCAAGAAGGTGACCAGCGACCGGATGCTGTATCCGGGCTACGTGATGGTCCAGATGGAGATGGACGACCAGTTGTGGCACGAGGTGAAGAACACCCCGCGCGTTACAGGATTCGTCGGAGGCGGCAACACTCCCGTGCCGCTTACGGCCGACGAAGTGAATAAGGTTCTTTTCCGGCAGGCTCGCCCCGGCGACGCGCCGCGGCCGAAGGTCAATTACGAAAAGAACGAAACGGTGCGCATCGTCGATGGACCGTTCAACAATTTCTCCGGCAAGGTGGACGAAGTCAACACCGACCGCAACACGCTGCGCGTCATGGTGACGATTTTCGGACGTTCCACGCCTGTCGAACTCGATTTCTTACAAGTAGAGAAGGTATAAGCAAATGGCAAAGAAAGTTACTGGATCGGTAAAACTGCAAATCCCGGCCGGGAAAGCCACTCCGGCACCCCCCGTCGGCACCGCGCTCGGTCCGCAGGGCGTCAACATCATGGAATTCTGCAAGGCCTTCAACGCGAAGACCTCCGCACCCGACATGGCGGGCTTGATCATCCCGGTTGTGATCACGATCTTCTCCGACCGAAGCTTCACGTTCATCACCAAGACGCCGCCGGTGCCGGTGCTGATCAAGAAGGCGCTCGGGTTGACCAGCGGTTCGAAGGAACCGAACAAGAACAAGGTTGGCAAGATCACGATGAAGCAGATCGAAGAGATCGCCGTCATCAAGATGCCCGACCTCAACAGCTTCGATTTGCAAGGCGTCATCAACCAAGTCAAGGGCACCGCGCGCTCAATGGGCGTCGACGTAGTCTAAGCTCTTCACCGGTCTTACCATAGCCGCCTGATCTTGTTTTTCTCGAGGGAGAAAGCGGGGTCAGGCGGCTATTTCATTAATGTTACAGAAACGGCGGAAAGCGCCGATACTCTGGTAGGATCATCTCAACCATGTGGGTACGCTTCACTCTTCTCAGTCTTATCTTGACCATGTCGTCTTTTGCACAGCAAACCACGGCTACACTTACCGGCACAGTAACCGATTCATCCGGGGCCATTGTGCCCGCCGCCACGGTGCGCGTTGTGAGCAAGAGCTCCAACGCTTCGCGTGAAGCGCGCACCGATGATTCCGGCAATTTCAACATTCCGTTTCTCCCAGCCGGAGACTATTCGGCGACCCTGACGGCCAAGGGCTTTCAGGGGCAAAACGTAGCCCAATTCAACCTTCAGGTTGGCCAAACTTTGCGGCAGGACTTTCAGATCAAGGTGGGCGATGTGGCCGAGAGCGTCAATGTCACGGCCAATGGCGCGGTACTGCAAACCGATAGCGCCGTTGTAGGGACAGTGATCGACGCGGCCAAGGTGGCAGACCTGCCCCTGAATGGACGCAACTTTGTGCAGTTGGCGCAGTTGATCCCCGGTGTTCAGGCGGGTACGCCTGGCTCGATCACGGTGCGCCGCGGACGCGGATCGATCGGACAGACTTCATCGGCTTACGGCGAGACGGCGATGTCAGCCAACGGGTCGCGCGACACGGCAAATCGCTTTTTCCTGGACGGCGTCGAGATCATGGACTACGACGCGATGTCGTATAGCTTTTCGCCCTCGGTGGACGCCCTCAGCGAGTTCAAGGTGGAAACTTCGAGCTATGGCGCGGAGGCGGGCGGCGCGCCCGGCGGCTACGTCAACATCATCTCCAAGCGTGGATCGAACCAGTTTCACGGAACTGGTTGGGAGTTCAATCGCAATAACGCCCTGACGCAGAGCTACGACGCGATCGCCGGCAAGAGCGTGACGCCGCCGCGTTTGAATCGCAATCAGTTCGGTGCCAACGTCGGTGGTCCGGTCTTCATTCCGAAGGTCTATAACGGTCGCGACAAGACATTCTTCTTCTTCAACTGGGAGCAGGGCCGCTTGCTGCAGTCCACCAACCCCGGCTTGCGCATCGTGCTGCCGGACGCTTACCGGCGCGGCGACTTCAGCCAGCTTGTAAACGCCAATACCAAGGTTCCGATCGTATTGCGCGACCCGCTTGGCGTTGGCCCCTTCGTCAACAACCAGATTCCGATCAGCTTGTTGAGCCCGCAGACAAAGGCGTTTTTGCCCTTTACGCCGGGCCCGAACACGGTCAACGGTGCCTTCAATTTCGTCTCGGCAACGCCAAGCTCTTTGTCGAGGCAGAAGAACTACCTCATCCGCGGTGACCACAACTTTTCTGCGAACGATTCGATCTTCCTGCGCTACGTGTGGAACGACACCTTCGAGGCTGGCATTCCCTTCTGGGGTAATGACCAGCGGGACAACCTGGGGAGCGCGCGCAGTTGGGCGGGCGGCTACATCCATACCTTCTCGCCGACAATGGTGAACGATTTCAAAGGCGGGACTCACAGCTTCGCCGAGTTTGAGAATTTTGGTACGTCGAACCGACCGGAGTTTGACATTGTCGGCAAGATGGGATTGCCGCTGGTGTCGCGCCGAGCTTTTGAATACGGGCCTCCGACGATTTCCATCAACGGCAGCGACGGCGGCTATTCGGTGTTCGATTTGCAGCGTCAGATCGGACCCCGCCAGCGTTCCAACTCGATCACGCAGTTTTCGGACATCTTGAGCTGGCAGCGCGGCAAACACTTCATTAAGGCAGGTATCGATCTCGGCATCCGCGACGTGACTTTTGACCAAGCCCGCGCTCCCCGAGGTTCCTTTGGCTTTGATGGCACCTATACTGGTGCCGCCGCCGCCGACTTCTTCCTCGGTTACGTCAAGACCGCCAGCATTAACCCGACTGCGACAGCCACGCGTCTGCGCAACTTGTGGCAGAGCTACTTCATTAGCGACGACTGGCGTCCCACGGGGCGGCTGACGGTGAATATCGGCATGCGTTATGACTACTTCGGCAAGTACAAGCAGGCAGACGATAAGTTCGTAAATATTGCCCAAAACGGGCTCGTGCTGACGGACTTGGTGACGCCCGCGAACTCGCCTTACGGACGAGGTCTGATCCGCCCGGACAAGAACAACTGGGGACCGCGCATCGGATTCGCCTACCGGCCGGCCCTCGTCAATGACATGGTCGTGCGGGGTGGATACGGGATCTACTTTACGCCGCAGATTTCCAACGCGATCTTCGCCATGGCAGAGGGCGCGCAGGCGACCTCCGGAGCGACGTTGATCGGCAACACGACGACTACGCCGAACATCTTCTTCAACAATCCTTTTGCGCTGGCGCAGACCAGCGGAGCGCTCAACTTCGCCGTTTCGAACGATCCCGAGATGCGCGACAGCTACACCCAACAGTGGAACTTCAACGTGCAGAAAAAACTTTTTGCCAACATCGTCGTCGACGCCGGATATGTGGGCTCCAAAGGCACGCGACTGCTGGTGACCTTTGGCGACATGAATCGTCCGATTTTGGTGGTGGACCCGCGTGTCGCGGGCTTGCCGTCTTTGAACTCTCGGCGGCCGAATCAGTTCTTTCAGCGCGCTGTGACCGGTGACAAGTCGATCGGCAATTCGATTTATCACGCCTTCCAGATGAAGGCTGAGCGGCGCATGGCCAAGGGCATTACGTTCTTGACGGCCTACACGTGGTCGCACTCGCTCTCTGGCCCCTCCGATATCGGCGGTCAGGTCGGCGGCGGCAATTTCATCGGAGCGCCGCAGAACATCTACAACCTCCAGAACGAACATGGCACCTCAGGCTTTGACCTGCGCCACCGCTTTGTCAATACGATCCTTTACGAACTGCCGATCTTCCGCAACTCCAAGGGGCTGACAAAGTCGCTGCTGGGTGGCTGGAATGTGAGCACGATCATGACGCTCCAGGGCGGCTTCCCCGCACCGGTTTCGGCCAACATCGATACCACCGGAACGGGTATCAACTCACGGCCCGACCAAGTGGCTGGGCAGAACGGAAACCTGAGTGGCGGGGATCGCACTTGGGCGCGTTGGATTAACACTGCCGCGTTCTTGCCTGCGGATCGCAATCCTTCGGCCTACGGCCGCTTTGGCACCTCGCCTCGCACGGACGCCGTGCGCTTGCCGGGGATCACAAACTTTGATTTCTCGGTCAATAAGCAGTTTCGGCTTGGCGAGACCCGACGGCTGGAGTTCCGCACGGAATTCTTCAATTTGTTCAACAACTACAATCCCGACCCGGCATCGCTGGACCTGAACACCCGGTCGGCGACGTTTGGCGCGATCGGCGGCGGCGTACAAGGGATCACGACGCGGGTCATCCAGTTGGGTGCCAAGCTGTATTTCTAGATAGCGGACAGCGACGATCGCAAGATCGGGGAGAGACTAGCTGAAGCTGAAATTCGTTTCAAAATACCTAATCCAGACCCAGTACTTTTCCGATAGACTATTTAGAGTCGTTGCTTCTGGGTTTGTCACTCGCAAATCCCCACCCATCTCTCTTTGAGGATCAAACAAATATGAAGAGCAAAGTCTGCTCCCTTCTCTCCCGCCTTGGCCTAGTCGCAATGGTGTCGCTGCTCACAGCCACCATGGGCTTGGCTCAATCCGATAGTACTTCGTTCAACGGAACCGTCAAGGATCCTTCCGGTGCACTCGTCACCAACTCGAAAGTCACAATCCGCAATCAGGGCACAGGCCTGTCGCGCGAAGTGAACACCAACGAGAGCGGTAACTTCACAATCCCTTCGATTCCCGCTGGTCTCTATACGGTTACGATCGAAGCCAGTGGTTTCAAGAAGTTCGAATCCAAGGACAACAAGGTTGACCCCAGCCTCCCCTACAACATCGAGGCGGTCCTTCAGGTCGGTCAGGCTACCGAGACCATCCAAGTAACGGCGAGCACGGTGCAGCTTCAGACCGAATCTGGCGCGCTTGGCAAACTGATCGAAGGCAAGCAGCTCAGCGAACTTCAGCTCAATGGCCGCAATCCGATTTTCCTTGCGCTTCTCAAGCCAGGCGTCCGCGGTGGATCGCTCGCTGGTTTCAGCTTCGATCTGACCACGGGCGGCATGAACATCAACGGTGGCCGTTCGCAAGACAACCTCATCACCTTTGATGGCGCGGTCGGTGTACGCACCCGTTCCAACGGTACTTCCATCGGATCAGCCGATCTCGATACCACTTCTGAGGTACAGGTTCTGACTGGCGCTTACAGCGCCGAATACGGTCGCTCTGGCGGCGGCCAGATCCGCGTTGTCTCCAAGAGCGGCGGTCGTGAGATACATGGTGCGGCTTACGAGTATCTGCGCAATTCTGCGCTCGATGCGAATTCCTGGTCGCGCAACCGCAACCCGGCCACCAACTTTGTCGCTCCGTTCAAGTTCAATCAGTTCGGCTACAACGTCTCGGGCCCGGTCCTCATTCCGAAGATCTGGAACACCGACCGTAGCAAGGTCTTCTTCACGTTTTCGCAAGAGTACGTTCGTCGGCGTGTGGATGCCACCGCCACCCAGCGCGTTCCTTCAGAGCTCATGAAAACGGGAAACTTTAGCGAATTGCTGACGGCTCCGAACATTTGGTACAACACGGTTCAGACGATCAAAGACCCGCAGAACGGCAACACGCCTTTCCCGGGCAATATCATCCCTGGCAACCGGTTGAGCGTGAATGGTCTCGCTTTGCTTCGGGTTTACCCCCAGGCGAATTTGGCGACCCCGATCAGCAACAATAACTGGTTCGCTGTTGCCTCCGCGCCAACCAACCAGCGCAAGGACAACTACGGCATCGACGTCCTTCCGACCGCCAAAGATAGCGTTAAGTTCCGCATGGCCTTCTTCAGCTACTACGATCTCAACCCCTTCCAGACCAACTTCAACATCGCCGGCCGCATCTTCGATCGTCCGAATCAGACGGCGACCTTGAACTGGACCCGCGTCATTAACCCGACGACGGTGAACGAGACGTTGCTCACCGCGAGCCGCGATCGCGTTAACATCCGCATGCAGGAGACCACCGCTTTCGACCGCACCAAGTACGGGATCAACTACCCCTACATCTACCCGGTCGGCAAGGATCGTTTCAATAAGCTTCCTTCGGTGGACATCCCGAACTTCGCCAGCTATAGCGGCAGCCCCTATCCGTCCAACTCGTCGGGTCCGATCTACACGATCTCCAACAATACGACGAAGATCATCAACAACCACACGATCAAGTTTGGTGCCGCTTTTGAGCGGGCTGGTCAGAACGACTATGACCAGATCAACGTCAACGGCGTCCCTGGCGGCACTGACAATCAGAATGGCCGCTTTGTGTTCTCCGGCAGCCGTCCTGGCGGCAGTGGCGTCCCGATCGGCGACGCGGCCCTGGGCCTCTTCGACAGCTACGCCGAAATCGGCCAGCGCAGCTACACTCCTTATCGTGGCCACATGATGGAATGGTTTGTTCAGGATTCCTGGAAAGTCACCAGCAAGCTCAAGGTTGAGTTGGGCGTCCGCCACACGGTCGTGCAACCCTACTACTCGCTGTGGGGCAACATCTCGATCTTCGATCCGGCTCGCTATGACGCCTCCAAGGCCGTCAAGGTCAATGGCTCCGGTAACCCGATCATCGGCACCGGCGACCAATACAACGGTTTGTTGATTCCTGGTAGCAGCTTCCCCGACTCGGCCAAGGGCCGTGTACCGATCGCCACCACCGGCGAATTCAATCGTCTCTTCGACAACGGCACGCGCTATTTCTCGAAGATCGATTTTGGCAACTTCCAGCCCCGCTTTGGCGTTGCGTACTCGCTCAATCCGAAGACGGTCTTCCGTGTCGGCGGCGGTAAGTTCACCACGCGCCTCGGCGTGAGCGACTCCACCTTCCTCGGTGGCAATGCCCCCTTCCAGCCCATCGCCTCTGTCGCCTACGGCAGTGTCGATGCTCCTGGCGGCGGCACCGCGTCCTCCTTCCCGTTGAGCGTAACCACGCAGGCAAAGATCTTCCACATGCCGCAGGCTTACAACTTCAACACGACGGTGGAGCGCGAACTTCCTTTCAACACCGTTCTCGAAGTTTCTTATGTCTTCCGTCGCGGGCTCTTCGGACAGCGCGAAAAGAACATCAACCAGGCACCGATCGGTACCCTGCAGGCTGTCGCTGCTGTCAACGCCGCTCAGGGCGCCAACACGCAGAACCTCAACCAGTTCCGTCCCTACCTGGGTTACGGTCCGCTGCGTGAGACCTTCAACGACGCCAACTCGACCTACAATGCCTTCCAGCTCGGCATCAACCGCCGCTTCAGCAAAGGCTTCAGCTATGGTCTCGCCTACACCCTATCGAAGTCGCTCGACAACGGTTCGGGTCAGCGCGACATCATCCCCGATACTTTTAACGGTCAAAACCTCTGGGGCCCGTCCACCTATGACACGCGCCACTTGGTCGTGATCAATTACATCTGGGAAATTCCGTTCCTCAGGAATTCTCAGAACAAGCTGCTCAAGTTCGCTGTTGGCGGCTGGCAGGTTAGCGGCGTGACTCAGTTCCAGACCGGTACCCCGAATTCGGTCGGTGTTGGCAATGGTGCTGACATCGCCGGTGTCGGTACCGGCAGCGGCGGCCAGTTTGCCGTTGTAAACGGCGACTACCAGCTTGACCGCGGCGCCAAGGGCTTCACTGCCAATCCGAACGATCCTAACGATTCGAACTTCTGGTTCCGCCCGAAGAACGCGAACGGCACCCTGACCTTCGTCAATCCTGCTCAAGGCACCTTCAACCGTGATCGTGTTCGTAGCATCATCTACAACCCGGGCTTCCAGAATTGGAACATTGGTATATTCAAGTCCTTTGCCATCTCTGAGAAGCAGGCGGTGGTCTTCCGCGTGGAAGGCTTCAACTTCATCAATCACCCGAACTGGGGCGGAGCGGATTACAACATCCTGAGCTCCACCTTCGGCAAGGTGACCGGCAAGAACGACCAACGCAATCTGCAATTGAGCTTGCGTTACCGCTTCTAAACTGTAAAACGATCGAAAAAATAAGGGGCCTTCCTTCGGGGAGGCCCCTTATCATTTGGATATGAGAGTTTTTGGAATGTTGTTGTTGGCTACCGGTCTTGCCGGGGCTGCCGATTTGACCGGGTCCTGGGCTTGCAGCGTCGAGACGGACGCCGGCAGCGGCAGTCCCAGCTTCACCCTGAAGCAAACGGGCGCGGACCTTACGGGCCGCTACAGCGGTCAGCTTGGCGACGCCGACGTCAAAGGTAAAGTGGACGGTGAGAAGTTCACTTTTTCGTTTCCGGCGGGCGATAGTTCGGTCGTCTATGCCGGAACGCTGGGGACCGAAGGTCTCAAAGGCACAGTAGACTTGGCGGGACAAGCTAAGGGCACCTTTAGCTGCAAGCGCAAATAGGATGGAGAGTACCAGCCGCCGGGCATTCCTCGGTCAAGTTGCCGCCTCCGCGCTTGCCGCGCCTGTGCGGAAGTCGAACGTGGTCCTGATTTTCGCTGACGACCTTGGATACGGCGATTTGGGTTGCTATGGCGGAAAGGCCCGTACGCCCAATCTTGACCGGCTTGCCCGCGAGGGCATGCGCTTCACCCAATTTCTGTCGGCTAATCCGGTGTGTTCCCCTTCGCGTGCCGCCCTGCTGACGGGCCGTTATCCGACTCGCGTCGGCATGCCGCGCGTCCTGTTCCCGACCGACCAGACTGGCCTGCCAGAGGATGAACAGACGATCGCGCAGATGCTGAAGCCATTGGGTTACAAGACGATGTGCGTCGGCAAATGGCATCTGGGGCACCTCGAGAAGTTTCTCCCGACCAATCGCGGTTTTGACGAATACTACGGCATCCCCTACAGCAACGACATGCAGCCACGGCCACTCCTGCATAGCGTACCGGGCAAGGTGGAAACGGTAGAGGCAACTGCGAACCTGGAGACGCTGACGGCGCACTACACCGAACAGGCCACCGGCTTCATTGAACGAAGCAAGGACTCGCCCTTCTTCCTCTACATGCCTCATACCTATCCGCACATCCCGCTGGGCGCGTCGGCGAAGTTTCGCGGCAAGTCGCGCCAAGGCCTTTACGGCGATGTGATTGAAGAGCTCGATTGGAGCGTGGGCGAAATTCTGGCGACGCTTAAGAAGCATCATCTGGAGCGCGATACCTTGGTGCTCTTTTCCTCCGACAATGGCCCCTGGTATCAAGGCAGCCCCGGTGCTCTGCGCGGCCGCAAGGGCAGCACCTATGAGGGCGGAGTCCGGGAGCCGTTCATCGCGCGTATGCCTGGGCGGGTGGCGGCGGGCAAGGTCTGCGACAGCCTCGGTTCGGCGATGGACATGATGCCGACAATTGCCAAGCTGTGCGGCGCCACCCTGCCCAATAAAGCGCTAGATGGCATCGATCTGTGGCCGCTGCTGAGCGGGCAGAAAACAACGCTCGATCGCGACGCACTGCTCTATTTCGATGCCTGGAACGCACAGTGCATCCGCCGGGGCAACTACAAGCTCCATGTATCTCGATACAACTCTCAGGTCTACAGCCCGGCACCGGCTGCGGGACGAATCAATCTGCCACTGCCGCAGCCGGAGTTGTACGACCTGTCGTCCGATCCTGACGAGAGTTACGACATAGCGCCGGAGCATCCGGGGATCGTCAAAGAACTTGCTGCGATCCTCGAGGCCAAACTCGCAGGGTTCCCCGAAGAGGTGAAGAGCGCTTATGCGACAACGCACGGCAAAAAGACGCGAGGAAACGTCGGAACCTTTCCAGCTCTGATCCCCTGACGCTACCTGGCTGACTTGAGAATCTCCAGCGGAGACGGCATGCCGCGCTGCGCAAAGCGAATCACGCCTTCTGGATCGATCAGATAGACGGTGCGCTTGACCAAAATTCCGTTGGCGTTATAGAGGCGCGCGACATCCTGGCCCGTGTCCACAAGCAGCGGAAACTCCAGCCGGTTCTTATCGATGAATTTTTTGTGGCTCGCGGCAGAGCCGGGGTTGACGCCGTAAACTACAGCGTTCTTCGACTTCACGCGACTCCAATTGTCGCGGATGTCGCAGACTTGCTTGGTTCAACCAGGGGTGTCGTCGGCGGTGTAGAAAATGAGGATGACGTTCTTGCCGCGCTGCTTGAGCAGGCTCACTTCTTGGCCGTCCTGATCTTTCAGGGTGAAGGGCGGAGCTTGGACGCCGATCTTGAGCGGGTCGCTCCAAAGCCAACCGAGTTGTAGCATCGCTCCTAATTATCCTCTACCCAGGTAGATGAAGCGGAGCAGAAAAAGGACGGTTAAAATGTAGGCCAGCCAACCGGGCTCGCCCCATTTGCCGCGCAGCAGCTTAAGCGCGGTGTATGCGATGAAGCCGATGGCGAGGCCGTTGGCGATGCTAAAGCTCAAGGGGATCATGACAATGGTGAGAAAGGCGGGGATGGCGGCCTCGGGGTCGCGCCAGCGGATGTGCGCGGCGTGGGCCATCATCATGCCGCCGACCAGAATGAGCGCGGGGGCGGTGGCGGCGCCGGGGACGGCCCCGATGAGCGGCGCGGCCACCAGGGCCACCAGGAACATCGCGCCGGTTACGATGGCCGTCACGCCGCTACGCCCACCCGCGACAATGCCGGCGGCGCTCTCAATGTAACTGACCACCGTGGATGTCCCAAGCAGCGCGCCGGCCATGGTGGCAATGGAATCGGTGACTAGAATCCGCCCGACGCGTGGAATTTGATTCCGCTCGGTGACGATGCCCGCCTCTTTGCTCACTGCCACCAGCGTGCCCAGATTGTCGAAGAGATCGACAAAGAGGAAGATGAAGATGAGTTCGGCAAAGCCGAGATGAAAGGCAGCGGCGATGTCGAGTTGGCCCGCAGTCTGGCTGAGATCGAACGCGGTGCCGGGCTGCCACTGCCAGCGGGCCAAGCCCGTGGCAAAGCCGATCGCCGTGGTGACCAGGATGCCGATTAACATGGCCGCTCGCACTTGCCACGCCAGCAGGGCGGCGATCACCAGCAGCCCCAGCAGCGACAGTGCCGTGGCGGGGGCGCGCAGATTGCCGAGCGTCAGGGCGGTGGCGGGGTCCGCGACGACAATACCGGCGTTCTTGAGTCCGATAAAGGCAATGAAAAGGCCGATGCCAACGGCCACCGCCGAGTAGAGGTCGGCGGGGAGCGCCTCGACAATCCGCTGGCGCAGGCCGGTGAGCGTGAGGATCAGGAAGGCGACACCCGACAGGAAGACCGCGCCCAAGGCAACTTGCCAGGGGACGCCCATTCCCTTGACGACGGCGTAAGTGAAATACGCATTGAGGCCCATGCCGGGGGCGAGCGCGATCGGATAGCGCGCCACCGCGCCCATCAGGATGCTGCCGATGGCCGCGCTTAGGCAGGTGGCGGCGGTGACGGCCCCAATGGGCATGCCGGCCTCGGCGAGGATCGATGGATTGACGAACACGATGTAGGCCATCGTGATAAAAGTAGTGAGGCCCGCGAGGATTTCGGTCCGCCAATTGGTGGCCAGGCGGTCGAATTCGAAGTATCGTTCCAGCTTGCGTCGCAAGATGTCAGGATACAGCACAGCGCCCCGCCTGAAAGCCTAGTAAAATCAAGGATTCGCCGCTACAACCCCCCATGCAATTCCGCACAGACGACGTACGCATTCGCGGCATCCGCGAACTCCTTTCCCCGGTTGACCTTCTCAAGGACTTACAACCGCTGGAAGCCGCAGCCCACCAGATCCACGATACCCGCGAGGAACTGCACGAGATCATCCACGGTCGCAGTCGCAAGCTGGTGGCGGTGGTGGGGCCTTGCTCCATCCACGACGTCGACGCGGCCGTTGAATACGCCGGGCGACTGCAAGAGATCGCAAAGCCGTTTGACGGCCAGCTTGTTACGCTGATGCGCGTCTACTTTGAGAAGCCCCGCACGACGGTTGGTTGGAAGGGCTTGATCAACGACCCGTTTCTCGATGAGAGTTTTGCCATCAACGAGGGGATCCGGCGGGCGCGAAAGCTGTTGCTCGATCTGGCGAACATGGGGCTGATGTCGGCCACCGAGTTCCTGGACATGATCACGCCGCAGTACATCGCGGATTTGATCGTTTGGGGCGCTATCGGCGCGCGGACCACCGAGAGCCAATCGCACCGGCAACTGGCCAGCGGGCTATCGTGCCCGGTGGGTTTCAAGAATGGGACGGACGGCAACGTGCGCATTGCCATCGACGCCATCCGCGCGGCGCGCGAAGCGCATCACTTTTTGAGCGTGACCAAGACGGGGCACACGGCGATCGTTGAGACCAACGGCAACCCCGATTGCCATGTGATCCTGCGCGGTGGGAAGCTGCCGAATTTCGACGAAGAATCAGTATCGAGCGCGCTCGATACGCTGCGGGCACAAAAACTGCCCGACCGCTTGATGGTGGATTGCTCGCACGCCAACTCGCAAAAGCATGCCGCCAATCAGAGCATCGTGGGGGATTCAATTGCCGAGCAGATTGAAGCCGGGCAAGAGGGGATCTTTGGCGTCATGATCGAATCGAATCTTGTCGCGGGACGGCAGGACCTAACAACGGGTAAAGCGCTAACCTTTGGGCAGTCGATCACGGACGAGTGCATCGATTTACCGGCGACCGAGAGGATCCTCGAAAGGTTGGCCGAGGCATGTCAAAAAGCGAGAAGCTGAAGCGGATTGTTTCCTGGAATGTGAACGGCATCCGCGCCTGCACCAAGTGGGGGCTCGCGGATTGGCTGCGAACGCACGACGCCGACGTGGTGCTGCTGCAGGAGGTGCGCGCCGATGAGCACCAGATTCCCGAGGACGTGCTGGCGCTGGGGCATTACCGAAAGCATTGGTTTCCGGCGACTGTGAAGAAGGGCTACAGCGGTACGGGGATTCTTTGCAAAGAAGCGCCGATCAAAGTGCAGATGGGGATGGGGCATGGCGAGTTTGACGGCGAAGGGCGAGCGATTGCGGCGGAGTTTAAGGACTTGATCGCGGTGAGCGCGTACTTTCCCAACTCGCAAGCCGCAGGGGCGCGGATTGACTACAAACTACGCTACTGCGCGGCGATGGACGAATGGTTGAACAAACTGGGGCGCAAGGGTAAGCCGGTGGTGCTGGGTGGTGATTTTAATGTCGCGCCCTACCCGGTGGACTTGGCGCGCCCCAAGGACAATGAGGGGAACCCGGGCTACTTGCCGCAGGAGCGGGCGTGGATGGACGCGTTCTTGAAGGCTGGCTGGGTGGATACTTGGCGGCATCTGCATCCGGATGAGGTGAAGTATTCGTGGTGGAGCACCCGGATGGGCGCGCGGGCGAAGAATATTGGCTGGAGAATCGACTTCCACGTGGTGTCGAAGAAGCATCAGGACCGGGTGGCGGGGGCGGATATGCTGAACGACGTAACCGGGAGCGATCATTGCCCGGTGACGCTGGATCTGCGGGTGGACTAGATATACTTGTGCAAGTATACTTGTGTACGTGGCGCAACTAAACTTGTATGTACCGGATGATGTGGCGGCCCGGCTGAAGCGGGAGGCGGAGCTTCAGGGGCAGTCTTTATCGAAGTATGTTGTGAGTCAGCTCGTTCAGAAACGAACAGCCATCCTGCCGTTTGGGCCGGAGTTCTTTGCGGGGCTCGACGCTTTGGGGCCGATGCCCGTCGATTTCGTCGCACCCCCTCGCGAGGTTGACACGCAAGATCTTAATTGGGCCATTGATGATTTATCTGCTTGATTCGAGTGTCTGTGTTCCGATTCTGAACAAGGATCTCAAGCTGGCAGAACGCCTCAACCAGATCTCCATCTCAGCATCAATCGCCATCCCCGCAGTGGTCGTGTGCGAACTGTCATACGGCGCATGCAAGAGCACCGCGTCCGCAACCGCGCTTAGCCGACTTGCCTATCTAACGGAGCGCTTTGAGACGATTCCGTTCGACTACGCGGCCGCACACTATTACGGGAGCATTCGGGCGTACCTGTTTAGTAACGGGACTCCCATCGGCCCGAATGATTTCCTGATCGCCGCCACCGCTCTGGCGCGGAACGCGATCCTCGTCACGCGAAACGTGCGTGAGTTCTCTCGCGTACCGGGCCTGCGTTGGGTGGAGTGGTAAATTAATCCGGCAACGCGAAGCTGTAGAGCACTTGACCGGCGGCGACAGCGACATACTGCTTGCCGTTCACCGAGTAACTGATGGGCGAGGCAGCGGTGGTGGCTCCCGTCTGCATTCGCCAGATCGCTTTGCCGGTTTTCATCTCTAGTGCGATCAGGTTGCCCTCGGCTGTCGCCGAGAACAGCACGCCGGTGGAGGTGGCGAGGACGCCAGCCGCCAGTGAGCCTTGAGCGATCTTGTGGTCCCACTTGATCTCTCCAGTTGCGGTGTCGATAGCCTTGATCCCCGCGACAGGCTTATCGCCCGCGGGCACGGAACGGCCGCCCCAATAGGCTTTTCCCGGCTCGTAAGTCCCTTTCTCGCGAATGAAGCGCTCTGCCCCGTCGTTGTAGACCGTATACAGAATGCCGGTTGTCGAGTCGAAAGAAGGGCTCTGCCAGTTGGTGCCGCCGACCAGCGTCGGGAAGACCACGCGGCCCTCGGGGCTTGAATCGGTGTTGGGAATCACCCTGGGCCGCCCGTCGGCGTCAAAGCCGTCGTTCCAGGTTTGGCGAACGTAAGGCTTGCCAAAAAGTAACTTACCGTTCGTGCGATCGAGCGCATAAAAGATACCGTTGCGATTGGGCGTGACGAGTAACTTCCGTGGTGTGCCGTCAATGACACGATCGATCAGTACCATGTCCTGATTGGCGTCCCAATCGTGGCTGTCGTTGGGGGTGAACTGGTAGTGCCATTTGCGCTTGCCGGTGGCGGGATCGAGCGCGACGACAGAGCAAGAGAATAGATTGTCGCCTTTGCGGATTTCGCCGTCCATATCGGGGCCCGGGTTGCCTGTGGCCCAGTAGAGAGTATCGAGTTGAGCGTCGTAGCTGCCCGTCAGCCAGGTGGGCGCGCCACCAAGCTTCCAGCTATCGCCCTTCCAGGTTTCGTTGCCCGGCTCGCCAGGGCCAGGTACCGTATTGAAGCGCCAGATGCGTTTGCCGGTGGCGGGGTCGTAGGCGTCGACAAAGCCGCGGATGCCGTGCTCGCCGCCAGCAACGCCAACGATGATCTTGTCCTTGATCGCGAGCGGGGCGACCGTCACGCTGTAGCCTTCCATCGTGTCGGCCACTTGCACTTCCCACAGCGGGCGGCCGGTGCGGGCGTCCAGGGCGACCAGCGCGGCATCGAGGGTGCCGAAGAAGA
>JANXUM010000369.1 GCA_025356215.1 Bryobacter sp.
CATTCGCCTGTTAAGCACGCTTGGGCTTGAGACCCAGAACAGCCAAATGAGCTGGGGCGTCACCGGACGTCGAGGCGCAATCGAGTATTCCAGCAGCGGTTTGGCCGGCTTCTTTGCCGCCCCGGGGCGGATTTTCAGGCCTGAGCATTGGCGTCTGCTTGCCGACATTCTGCGCTTCAATCGCGAAGCATTGCAACTGCTCAACGATGGGCGATCGGAAGATACGACGCTGGGCGACTTTCTCTACGCGCAGGGTTATTCAAACGTCTTTCGCGATTTCTATCTCTTCCCCACCGTCGCCGCCATTTGGTCCACCGCCCCGGCCCGCGTGTTGGAGTTTCCGGCCGCCACGCTCATTCGTTTCTTCGATAACCATGGCCTGCTCACGGTCAATCGCCACCCGCAGTGGAAGGTGCTCCTCGGCGGATCCAGCACCTACATCGCCAAGCTCGTTCAACCGCTTGGGGCCAAGCTGTCCCTGGGCAAGGCCGTGGTGAGCGTGGCGCGAGACAGCAACGGAGTCAGCGTGCGCCTTGACGGGGAAGAGCCCCAACGATTTGACGCGGCCGTAATTGCCGCCCACGGGCCGCAAGCCCTCGCGATGCTCGACGCGCCCACCGGCCCGGAGCGCGACATCCTGGGTGCCTTCCGCGTCACCAATAACGAAGCCGTCCTCCACACCGACACCTCGATTCTCCCCAAGCGGCGGGCCGCGTGGGCGAGCTGGAACTACCGGGTTGCCGAAGAGCCCGGCGCGCTGGCGACGCTGACCTACGACATGAACCGCCTGCAGAACCTGGGCACCCGCGAACGTTACCTGGTG
This sequence comes from Bryobacter sp., assembly GCA_025356215.1. Classification (GTDB taxonomy): domain Bacteria; phylum Acidobacteriota; class Terriglobia; order Bryobacterales; family Bryobacteraceae; genus Bryobacter. The sequence goes on from JANXUM010000369.1 coordinate 824, forward strand.
ACGCTAAACTCAACAGATCGATTGGACCCGAAAAGCATCATACGGCGCATGAGTTACCGGCACCCTCTCTACACCCGCGACGCCGTGCGCGCGCAATCCCGGTGGGCTGAGATCAGCGGCACCGCTGGCCTTCATTTCTGCGGGGCGTACTGGCGCAATGGCTTTCATGAAGACGGTTACTGGAGCGCGTTGCGCGTGGTGCGCGCACTGGGGGTGGAATGCGAGATCCTCTAGGTTCCGGCATCTACACGGGCCAGATCCGCCACCGGCGCTTCACCCCGGTGCCTCATGAGTTTGAGTATTCGGTGTTCATGGCCTATCTCGATATCGACCGCATCCCGGAGTTGATGCGCGCCTCAGCGCTTACGGCCTACCAGCGCGGCGCACTGCTGAGCTTTCAGGAGCGCGACCATTTTGGCGACCCCGCAGCATCCTTGCGCGAACGTCTGTGCAAAAGCGCGAGCGCCGAGGGTTTCCATCTCCCCGATGGCCCCATCTACTTGCTCACCAACCTGCGCTATGCCGGCTATTGCTTCAACCCGATCTCGCTTTTCTACTGCCACGACGGCGACAAAGCCGAGCCCGCCCTGGTAATGGCCGAAGTGAACAACACCTTTGGCGGCAGCCACAACTATTGGCTCAACGGCTTGCGCGCGGATGGCGTGGAAAAGAAACTCCGCGTCTCGCCCTTCAATACGATGGACAACCGCTACGCCTTTCGCCTCAATACCCCGGCCCAGCGGCTGGTGGCTCATATCGACAACTTCCGCGATGGACAGCGCTTCTTCGATGCCACGCTGACCCTGGACTGGTCCCCCTGGACAGCGCAGAACCTGCGCCGCGCCGCCGCCGCCTTTCCGTTCATGACTCTCAAAACGATCGCCGCTATCCATTGGGAGGCGGTCAAAATCTTCTTCAAGCAGGTGCCATTAAGCTGATGGAACGCAAGCTCTTTGAGAAAATCCTCCGCCGCCTTGAGGGCGGTCGCCTCACGCTCGCGGAACACGGTCGCGTCAGCACTTACGGCAAAGACGCTCCCGACGGCCTAAGCGCGATGATTGAAATCCACTCACCCGCCTTTTACCGAGCCGCCGTTTTTGGCGGTGAGATCGGCCTCGGAGAAGCCTATATGGACGGTCACTGGAGCACCCCCGACCTTCCCTGCCTGATCCGATTGGCGGTGCGAAACCTCCGGCTGATTGACGCATCCAACGCGCTCCTCAGTCTTGCCTCGCGCCTGGCCGCGCGTATGAGCCACCTGAGCCGCCGCAACACCGTCGACGGGAGCAAGCGCAACATTGAAGCGCACTACGATCTATCGAACGATTTCTTCCGGCTATTTCTCGGCGAGACGATGATGTATTCCTCGGCACTTTGGGAAAACGAATCCGACAGCCTTGAGCAAGCCCAGCGGAACAAGCTTGACCGCATTGCCCGCCGCCTGCGGCTGTCCGCCGAGGATCACGTCCTTGAGATCGGCACGGGCTGGGGCACTTTCGCTATCCACGCCGCCCGTCGTTACGGCTGCCGGGTCACTTCCACGACGATCAGTAAAGAACAGTACGCCTTTGCGCGGGAGCAAGTGGCCCAAGCCGGTCTCGAAAACAAAATCACATTGCTGCTCGAAGACTATCGCCACCTCACCGGCACTTTCACTAAGGGCGTCTCGATCGAAATGTTTGAGGCCGTGGGGCTTGACCATTACGATGATTTCTTTGCCGCCTGGCAGCGCCTGATCGTTCCCGGTGGAGAAGTGATGATGCAGACCATCACCATGAACGAGGCCGCCTTCCCCAACTACCAGAAGAGTCCCGACTGGATCCAGAAATACATCTTCCCGGGGGGAGAACTTTCCAGCGTCATTGAGATCCAGCGCAGCCTGGCCCGCTCCAGCCGCTTTCAGATGCAGGACTTCGCCGACATGGGGATTCATTATGCCCATACCTTGCGGGAATGGCGCCGCCGTTTCAACTCGCGCCTCGCCGAGGTCCGCAGCCTGGGCTTTGACGAGCGCTTTATCCGCATGTGGGATTACTACCTTGGCTATTGCGAAGGCGCCTTTCTGGAGCGCTACATCGGCGTCGCTCAACTCCGTCTGGTGCACGCCGAAGCCCCCGCCGGCGTTTACGGCGAACCCTGGGCCGCTCATGGCAGGCTGCGTGCAGGTGTACAATGAGAGGCGTAAACATGCGGATTTTAGCGATCTTTCTCAGTTTGGCGTGGGCGATTTTTGCGGCAGATGTGACCGTGGTGGAACAGATCGTGGCCAAGGTCAACGGCGACATCATCACCAACAGCGACATTCTACGGGCGCGCCGCAATCTTGTCGAAGAAATGAAGGCGCGCAAAGCCAGTGCCGCCGACATCGAGAAGGCCTTGGCCGAAACCGAGAAGAACGCCCTGCGCGACCGCATCGATACCCTCTTGTTGACTCAGCGCGGCAAGGACCTCAGCATAAGCGTCGACGGGGAAATCAGCAAGTACATTGCCGACCTGATGGTGCGCATGAAGGTTGCCAATCAGGAAGACCTCGCCAAGATGATCCAGGAGCAAACGGGTCAAACCTTTGAAGACTGGCGCAGCGAAATGCGCAACAACATGATCACGCAGCGCGTGGTGCGTCAAGAGGTTGGCAGCAAGATCTCGATGAAGAAGGAAGATCTTCTCAAATACTATGAGGATCATAAGGCCGAATTCGTTCGCGAAGAAGAAGTCCTGTTGCGCGAGCTTCTAATTTCGAGCGAAGGCAAGAGCCCGACCGAAGTCGCCGGCTTGGAAAAGAAGGCTAAAGACATCGTCGCCCGTGCCCGCAAAAACGAGAAATTCAGCAACCTGATTCGTGACTACAGCGATTCCCAAACCAAGGGCGAAGACGGCGAAATCGGCTGGATGAAGAAGGGTATGCTCAACAAGCCGATTGAAGATCTTGTCTTCACCGGTCAGCGCAACTTCGTCACCGACCCGATCAAGCTGCCCAACGGCTGGCTCATTCTGCGCGTTGAGGACTATCACAAGGCTGGCCAAGCCGACTTTGAGCAAGTCGAACCCGAGATCAACGAGAAGATGTACATGCCCCGCTTTCAGCCGCAGATGCGCGAGTATCTCACCAAGCTGCGGATGGACGCCTTCCTCGAAGTCAAGGAAGGTTTTATCGACTCCGGTGCCGCGCCCGGCAAGAACACGGCGTGGACCGACCCCGCCCAATTGAAGCCTGAGACCGTCTCCAAGGAAGAAGTTGCCAGCCGCCGCCGCATGAAGCGCGCTCTCTGGGTGGTCCCGATCCCCGGCACCAAAACCAGTTCAAGCTCCAAATCCACCGCGGTCGCCAAATAGGCGCGCGGCGACCGATCCATGAAGAGTCCCTACGTTAGCGAGTTGCAGGCCAACTCCGATATCACCGCCGTCTTCCTTGTCCAAGCCAAAGACGTCCGCCAGAAGAAATCAGGCGAGCCCTATCTGTCGCTCGTTCTCGCCGACAAGACCGGCGACATCGACTCCAAGATGTGGGACAACGTCGAAGAAGTCATGGACGGTTTTGAGCGCGACGATTTTGTCCGCGTTCGCGGTCGCGTCCAGGTTTTTCAGAACAAGCCCCAGTTCACCATCCATCGCCTGCAGAAGCTGGACGATCGCGAAGTCGATCCGGGCGATTTCTTCCCGATCTCAGCTCGCCCACTGGACGAGATGTGGACGGAACTCCGCAGTCTCGTCGACGCCTTTACCAATCTCCATTTGAAGGCGCTGCTCAACGCACTACTCGACGATCCTGAGATCGCGCGCAAGTACAAGGTCGCCCCGGCGGCCAAATCGATCCACCATGCATGGCTGGGCGGTCTGCTGGAGCACGTCCTCAGCCTTGCCACGCTTGCCCGGATGACGGCCGGGCACTACCAGGAAGTCGATCTTGAGCTTCTGCTTACCGGCGTTGTCCTGCACGACATCGGCAAGATCCATGAGCTGCACTATGAGCGCGGCTTCTCGTATTCGAGCGAAGGCCAGCTCCTGGGCCACATCGTCATTGCGCTTGGCATGGTAGCCGATAAGCTAAGAGATATTCCCAGCTTTCCGCCCAAACTTCGCGTCCTGGTCGAGCATATGATTGTCAGCCACCACGGCGAGCTTGCCTACGGCAGCCCCAAAACGCCGATGTTCCTTGAGGCGATGCTGCTACACCACTTGGACAACCTCGATTCCAAGATGGAATCGATGCGTCAACACGCCAGGAAGGACAAGTCGCTCACCGGCGTCTGGACTGCTTATCTACCCTCAATGGAGCGTACCGTCCTCAAGAAGGATAAGTACCTCGACGAAGCCGAATCTACCCCTCCCGCGCCTGCTCCGCCGCCCGCTGCCAAGCCCTCCGGCAAACCGGAAACCGGCTCACTGTTCGGCGACAAGCTGAAAACGGCGCTCAACTAGGGTTACCGGTTAGCTAGGTTAAGCAACTTTTATCTTTTTCTGCATACCCCTTTGTTACACTTGGATGTAAGGGTCTATGAAAACCATAAAAATACTGCTTTTTTCTGTTCTGCTCACGATCTCTGCGTACGCGCAGACGATCACGGGCTCGATCAAAGGTACCGTGCTCGACGCCTCCGGTGCCGCTGTTCCCAAGGTCAAGGTGACCGCTGTCAAGTCCGGCACCAATCTCGCTTCGGCGACTATGTCCAACGAAGCGGGCAGCTACAACTTCCCCTTCCTGTCCATCGGCGAATACACCGTGACGGCTGAAGGCTCCGGCTTCAAGAAGGCAAAGCTCGGACCATTCACGCTCGAAACCAACCAGGTCGCCACCGTCGACATCAAGCTTGAGCTTGGCGACGTGACGCAAACGGTTGAGATCCGTGATTTCGCGCCGATCCTTCAGACCGAAACGCAGGCCACTGGCGACACGCTCTCTTCGAGCAAGCTCACCAGCATCCCGCTCAACGGTCGCAATTTCGCCTCCCTAACGCTGCTGATCCCCGGTGCGGTTTCCACCTCGCCCGGCGCGATGAACACCGCCGCTCGCTTCCAGGGCTCCGGTTCGCGCCCGCAGGTAAATGGCAACCGCGAGCAGACCAACAACTTCATCCTCGACGGTGTGGACATTAATCAGTCGGTTGACAACCAGATCGGCTATCAGCCGAACGTTGACGCTCTCGAAGAAGTCAAAGTCGTCACCGGCAACGCCGGTGCCGAATTCGGCAACGTCGGCGGCGCCAGCGTCGTGCTCTCCATCAAGAGCGGCACCAATCAGTTCCACGGCAACGTCTTCGAGTTTCTTCGCAACGAGAAGCTGGACGCCAACGGTTTCTTCAATAACCGCAACAACGTCAAGCGCCAGGCCCTCCGCCAAAACATCTTCGGCGGTACCATCGGCGGACCGATTCAAAAAAACAAACTGTTCTTCTTTGCGGATTACGAAGGCACCGAGCGTCGCATCGCTGGCCCCGCCACCGCCAGCGTCGCACCCGCCGCATGGCGCAACGGCGATCTGAGCCAGTTTCTGACGGTCAACAATCAGATCATCCGAGATCCCAACACGGGCGCTACCGTCGCCACGCGCACTCCCTTCCCCAACAACCAGATCCCCACCTCACGCTTTAGCCCGGTGGCCAAGTACCTGTTTGCCAACCCGTCGCTGTACCCGCTGGCCAACAACACCGGCACCGGCGCTCTCGGCGTAAGCAGCAATTACATTGGCTCCACCCGTAACTTCTTGAGCAACAAGCAGGGCGACATCAAGCTCGACTATCGCTTGAGCGACAAGGACAACCTGATGTTCCGCTACTCCAAGGGCCTCTATGAGACCTACGGTTCGCAGGCCGCCCTGCCGCTTTTCCTCACTGGCGGCGGCTATGGCCCGACGTATTCCGGTGTCATCAACTGGACCCGTACCGTCAGCACCAAGCTCGTCACCGACAACCGCTTCTCTTATAGCCTTGTTGGCATCGACGACACCGTAAACGACTGGTCAGGTCAACTCGGCGCCGATGGCAATTCCAAGGCTGGTATTCCCGGTGGACAGTTCATCCCTGGCCTGTCGAGCGTGAACCTCGGCGGCAGCTTGTCCGGTATCGGTTCGGCGGCGACCATCGCCAACACCCGTGACAACAAGTTCCAGTTCCAGACCAACAACACCTATCAGGTTGGCACTCACCTCGTTAAGTTCGG
>JANXUM010000380.1 GCA_025356215.1 Bryobacter sp.
GCCGCCACCTTTGCCGCCTTTGAAGGCCCCTTCACGGGAACCGCGCAGCTTGGCCAAGCCGCGCCCGTCAGTAACAAGATCCGTGTGTTCCACCCCGCCCAAGACACGCCCATCACGGTCACGCTCCCCAGTGCCGCCGCCAACATCAACTCAACGGAAGGCGGCAATTTTCTCGCGGTCGTCCCCGGCGCGACCGGCGCGGCGGCTAAGACCTATCGCATCGACTCTTTAACTGGTGAAGCTGCCGAGGTCGCCCCCGCCGCCGGCAACGGTCTTGGGGTCGCCGGCGCCAACGGCCAAGCCCTCCTGCAGCGCTTTCAGAATCTCGATCTGGGCGACGGCGTCGACAAGCTTCTCAGCGGCCTCAACACTGTCAACAACCAGATCATTCTCACCGCTGGCGACAATCAGGAAAGCCCCACCAAAGCCAAAGTCGCCATCCTCACCGCCGCAGGCGACATCGTATCCAAGCGCGATTTCCCAACCGGCTGGCTGCCCATCGCCGCCCCCGCCGCTCCCGCCGTCACTCTCCCCGGAGGCGTTCAGCCACCCGCCGGTCTCGCCCAGTTGCGCACTCCCACCCCCGTCTATCTCGACGCCCAAACTCGCGCCTATTATGTCGCCGCGCGCGGTCCCGACGGCACTCACGGCTTTGTCTACTTCCCCGCCGACGGCGACGCCTCCGCCATCCCGCTGCCGGACAGCTTCTACTTCACCAGTTGCATTGCCAACATTCCCATCTATGACATCCAACTGACGCGAAGCGTCGCTATGCTCGGTAGCAAGATCGAAGACCGCACATTCAAGAACCCCTGCCCCGCCGATGGCTTCCTTCTCTTCGACCTCGCGACCCGGCAGTTCAAGTCCGCAAGCCTTCCCGGCTCCGGGCGCTTCAACGCCTCCGCCAACAACACCGAGATGAACGACTTTGTCGTCGGTGCCAATTCAGACCCGGCCAACCGCAACACCGCCGACACGCTCTTCGCGCTCGATGGAGCCAACGGCAGCGTTTTCCGTTTCGATCTGCCCGCCGGGGTCAACAACTTCACCGGCGGCAATCCCATCCCGCTACTCAATCTGATCGTTGCCCAAGCCAACATCCGCGCCAACGCCAACGGCGACGCGGGGCTGGTGATCTTCGATTTGGAGCGCACAGAATCGCGCCTCCTCCCCACACCCGAAGGCTTCGCCAACGTCGCCTACCTCGGCCTGTTGCCCACGCAGCGCAAGCTGGTCGCACGCGGCATTAAGGCCGCCAACGCGGGCTCGCAGATCCTCATTTACAATCTCGAGACGCTCGACCTGGAAATCATCGCCAACCCGGACGGCGTCGCCTGGGCCGGTTCCCCTCCAGCGCAGGCGGGCGCGGGCGGCGCGGGCCAACAACAGCAGGCGATCAATATTCCCGTCCGCGTCAACCAAAAAGCCGGCACTGTAGAGGCAGTCGTCTACGCCGCAGATCGAAAGCAGCTTGGGGCGATGGTCGTTCGGGTCTATTAACCCGTCGCACTTTCAACTAAGCCCGTCGCTCCATACCTGATCATGTTTCGCATACTTCTTCTCGCCGTCTGTCTGTTCACGGCGATCAACATTCCTTGGATCACGACCTTGGCCGCAGAGTACGACGAGGCACTCTATTGGCCGGCTACGGTGCGAATGATTCACGGTTCGCCCCAGCGTTTGGCGATTCCGAATGGACTCTATCTTCTGAACCGGCCCTTGCCGCTCATGAGCGCGCCCTACATCGGTGCGCTCAATAGTTACGTGTACGCCGTTCCGGTCGCGCTCTTTGGATCGAAAGTCATTGTTTACCGCCTGACTAATGCCTTCATTCTTTGTGGCTTCTTGCTGCTTGCGGCTCGTATGGCCATTCAACTGGGAGGCAAAACCGCAGCCTGGATGACGGTGGCCCTCCTTTGCTCAAATCGAGAGTTATGGTTGGAGGGAATTACAAATCAGGGTCCGTTTCTTTTACAACTGGTGTCGACTTGCCTTCTGGTTCCGGCGTTACTGTCGTACGTTGAAAAGCCACAGAAAAGATTGGTCGTCTTGATGGCGATGGCGGTCGCCCTGGGTCTGAACGAAAAACTGACTTACCTTTGGGTAGTTGCTTCCATCGCGGCGGTCGCCGCCTTGTACTTCGGTAGGGCGCTATTGCGCGCCCGACTGGCCCTTGACCTTGCGCTCGCCATATCAGTATTGGCGATCTGCACTCTTCCCATTCTCATCTTCACGATTGGGAACTTTCAAATGTCGAGCGGATTCGCGCGTTCGCAGTTTTCGTGGCCGGCGGATCCAATCACGATAATCTCAAGTCGATTGCACAGCGCGGCGTTGCTCTTCGATGGCCAGTGGACGATGTCACACAGGGTGGGTGATTTTGACGCTGGCCTTCAATTCCCGATTCCGTTGACGTCTTACATTTTCGCGCTGGGGCTCTTACTTGCAATATGGCGGCGCAACGTCCTGGCTCTTTTCCTTTACTCGGTTTGCCTCGGAGTGCTGGCGATCAATTGTCTTTTGCCCGAAGGAGGCCGTCTGCATCATTTGATCCTCATTTACCCGCTCCCACAGTTGGCCGCGTGCTTGACGATCGAACGGGAAGCGCGGCACTACGCGAGTCTTCGCTGGCTCGCTTACGGAGTCTTGGCCATGGGGTTGACTGTCGCCATGCTGAATCTTTGGGGCTTTGGTCAGGTCGCTCAAGCCAGGGGCGGCTCCGGGACATGGTCGAATCAGATCACCGCTCTGTCGGACTGGGAGCGAGCTCACCCCGAGACTCACTTAATTTACGCGTGTTGGGGCGTTGACCACTCGATCTTTGCGCTGGGGGAAGGAAAACGGCAACATCTCGAATTCTACTTTCCACTTGTGGCAGAGACGCTGACTCCAGACACCGAAGCCCAGCTTGATCGTTTGCTGCGTCGCCGCGACACAGTTTGGGTGGACTCGTCGATCGACGATATTCAGAAAAGGGCTGGAAAGAACCTACTGCAAGCGGCGGCGCAAAGGCACCTGTCGCCGCGCACGATCAGAGAGTTTCGAGAACAAGACACCGGCAAAGTGATTTTTTCAGTGATCTCATTTGAACCGCTTTTGTCTGTGCCCGCTCCGACAGAGCTTCGGCTCCGGCAGTTGACGCCCACGAGCTTGGAAGGCCCTCTGACCGATGGCGCGGATCGCGTCAATCTGAGGTTGCGTTTTCAAAATGTCGCGGCGATGGATGGCATCTACATTGAACTTCAGTCCCAGGATGGGACCGTCGTCCAGCGCCATTTCCGACCCTTGGAATACAACGCTTTGCTTGACCGGACGCCCACTTGGACTTTCGGAGAAAACCTCTACCCGGATTGGTTCTTGACTGACTATCCCAACCCGGGGAAGAAGGCGTCCAAAATCGTCGTGAGATTGGAATCGGCGAATGCAGAAGCTGGGGTCAGTCAACAGTGACAGTTCGC
>JANXUM010000401.1 GCA_025356215.1 Bryobacter sp.
CCTTTTTGTCGCTCGTGCTGGGCGACCCGGGGATCCTGGGCGATTTGGCCGGGAACCTGAGCACGCTGCACTTTGTGCGGAGCGACGAGGAGAGTGCCGACGACGGGGCGCTGGAGACACTGTTGCGAGCCGGAATCGCGCCCGAGCAGATGCGTCTGGCCTTTGAGAATTTGGCGAAGTCGGCTGGAGACGATGCGGGGGGCGGCTCGTTCAAATACTTGTCGACCCACCCGCCCCTGGCCGAACGCATCGCGCGCGTCCGGCAGCGCAGCGCGGGCCGCGCGTTCACCAGTAAGCCAATTGGATTGCCGATGACGCACCCGTGCGTCGCCGCCCACTAGGCGATCTTTTGCAATGTCCAGATCGCAACTTCGATCTCGCGGGAGAAGTGCAGCAAGGGCGGCGTGGGCGGGAGCGCGACGCCCGATGCCAGGGCCAGCGTGTTGACGTCGATCACGGCTTCAGCGTCGTAGAGCGACCACGGGCGGTGATGAATCTGGCCTTGAAACAGAGCTCCAGCCGAATTGACGCTGTAAAGGCAATAGCGCTCGGTTAGCCATTGGACCAGCGGCGAAGGAACGGTCGGGCCCAAAGGGCGGTAGTTGGCCATGAATTCGGCTGGCGGCTCTCCGCCGTGCGTGCGGTGGGATCGGTACTCGATCCAACCGTCGCGCTCCTTGGATCGCATGTCCGCATGACGGTAGGGCAGGTGAAAAAGAATCCGGGCGGCCTGGACGGCGATCGGGTTGGACGCCTCAAGTGTCCAGAAGTAAACACCGGGATCCTGGCCTGCCCCATGGCGCGGACGCACATAGGTTCGTAGATTGAGCTCTGGAAATTGCGAGAGGCCGGGGATGGGCGGCGAGAAGCGGGCCCGGATGCCCGTCATGCGGAAGGGCACAACCGCCACCCAGGCCATGCCATCGAACAGGTCGAGCTCGAGCGCGTCAGGGACAAGATGTGCGACGGCGGAAGGGGCGACGGGCCAATGCGCGAAGAGCAAATCGCGCCACCACTGCGTCATGAACCAAGGCCGCGCGGGCATGGGGTAGGGCCGATGCGCGATACGGCGTAGTTCCTCTTCGATGGGCACAATAGTAGGCTATCTCTAATGAGCGGCCAAGAGACAGAAGTCAAAATTGAGATCACGGCGTTTCGCGCCTTTCGGCGGCGGTTGCGGGAGAACGGCTTCCGGATCAAGCGGCGGCGCGTATTCGAGCGCAATCGTATTCTAGAGACCGACCCGCCCAGCTTGCGTCCCGGGGGCTGCCTGTTACGACTGCGCGAGGCAGGAGGAAAGTACACCATCACCTACAAGGGCGTGGCAACGGTAACTAAACACAAGTCGCGGGAAGAGATCGAGTACTCGGTCTCGGATGCCGAGACGGCGAAGACGTTGTTTGAGCGCCTCGGTTATAAGACGCGGTTTGTCTACGAGAAGTACCGGACGGAGTACACCGATTCCGCCAGCGAAGGCGTCATTACCTTGGACGAGACCCCGATCGGGATATACGCCGAGTTGGAAGGTTCAGAAAACTGGATCGATTCTGCTGCAAGAATGCTTGAAATTGCCGATACGCAGTATATAACGGCCAGTTATGGTGCTTTGTATCTGAAATGGTGCGAACGGCTTGGAGTGGAGCCGGGAAACATGACGTTCCCGAGCGACTCTAAGGTAAACGCCTTAGTAAGATAGTTTGTAACTTTAGTACGAGCCACAATCTCTACTTAGTACTCTAATTGTTCTTGGCATGTTAGTCCTCGAATGTTATTCTTTCTGTGAAGAACATCAATGAGCTTTAGTCTAATACTCATCGGGCTCTCCCTGGCACTCTTTGCCTACTGGTTCCGCTACAGCTGCTTGCTGATCCTGCGGACGCAGACGGCCGAAGACTACGCGGGCGAGGTCAGCCGTGCCAACGGCCTGAGCTTCGATCTGGTCAAGGGACAGATTGAGGCGGACAAGAATGCAAATCTCGACGAGCTGTACCGCTCGCTGGAGCGCGATTACCGGATCGTTAGTCAGTTGTTGGACCAAGTTCCGGCTGGCGCTCTCGATGAGAACGGACTTCAGAGCAAATTGTTGCATGCCAATTTCAAGGTGACGCAGGTCTGGTTCCGCGTCAGCCGCAAGCTTGGCATTCCGGCTTCGGCTACCGCTCTGGAAGAGATGGCCGAGACCATCGCCCACTTTGCCAACAACTTTGGCGAGTACAGTGCGGCCCGCTCAGCCGCCTAGATAGCCCCGATCCAGCCCGGCTCATCCATTAAAATTACGAATCGGGTTAATCCCGCGACAAAAGGAGAGGCACCGCCTCTCCTTTTTGCTTAAGATGACATTGTGAGTGATCTTTCCTCCGCCACACAGCGCCTGAAGGCCGTACAGGACGAAATCGGCAAAATCATCGTCGGTCAGAACGAAGTCGTAGAAGGAGTGCTGATTTGCCTCCTTGGCGGCGGCCACGTCCTGCTCGAAGGCGTGCCCGGCCTTGGCAAGACTACGCTTCTGCGAACCTTGTCCCGTGTGCTTCATCTGAAGTACAGCCGCATTCAGTTTACGCCCGACCTGATGCCCGCCGACATCGTCGGTTCGATGATTATGGATTCCGATGAACGTGGCACCAAGAGTTTCCGGTTTGCCGCTGGGCCGATCTTTTCGAATCTGGTCCTTGCCGACGAGATCAATCGCGCCACGCCCAAGACGCAGAGCGCTTTACTTGAGGCGATGCAGGAGCGCACCGTCACCAGCGGCACCACAACACACCAATTGGACAGCCCTTTCCTTGTGATGGCGACGCAGAACCCCATCGAGATGGAAGGCACCTATCCACTGCCCGAGGCGCAGTTGGACCGCTTCCTGATGAAGATCCTCGTCCGTTACCCGAACCGGGCGGACCTGGCGACGATTGTCGAGCGCACGATCACCCGGGACGAAGTGCAGCTTGAGCCGAAGTTGGACGGCGAGGGCATTCTTGAACTGCGTAAGCTCTGCCGCCAAGTTCTGGTTGCCCCGCATGTGCAGGATTTTGCCGTGGACCTTGTGATGGCCACGCAGCCCGACGAGGGACAAGCCCACCCGCTGGCCAAAAAATACATCCGCTATGGCAGCTCGCCGCGCGGAGCGCAATCGCTGGTGGAATGCGGTCGGGTTCTGGCCATGATGCGCGGCAGAACGCATTTGAGCATTGACGACATCGCTGCGGTAGCGCCGTCGGTGCTGCGGCACCGTGTCATTCTCAACTTCGACGCTCATGCCGACGGGCAGACGGCCGAGACGATCCTGCCGCAGATTCTCAAGGGCGTTGCCACGCAGGCGCCTGTGGCGCGATAAGCGGCGCAAAGCGAACGACACACGGTGGCGCAAAGCGAATTCAAGATCGAGAGGGCCTTTCTTGAGAGGCTCGAGAGACTGACCATCCATTGGCAGAAGTCTTTCCCTGGGATCGTGGGCGGCCACAATAGCAGTAAGTTTTCCGGGCCTGGTCAGGAGTTTCTCGACCATCGCAATTTCACCGCGGGAGACGATTTGCGGGCTGTCAATTGGCGCGCCTACATGCGGCTGGAAAAGTTGTTTCTGAAGATGTTCCAGATCGAGCCTAGGGTGCCAATCCGACTGTTTCTTGACGCAAGCGAAAGCATGGGCCTGGGCAACAAATGGTCTTATGCGCGACGTTTGGCGGCGGCCATTACCTACGTCGGGCTAGTGCGGTTGGATGCGATTCAAGTGATCCCTTTTCGCGAAGAACTCGTCGAGGGCATGTCATGCGGCGGTGGGCGGCATCGGTTTTCGCCGGTGGCCGACTATCTGGGTGCGCTGGAGGCGAAAGGCAAGACGGATTTCGACCGTGTCGCGCGCGAGTTTCTCGGGGACAATCGCCAGCGCGGGCTGGTGATCGTGATTTCCGATTTTATGGGCGAGGGGGACTGGCTGCGCCCCCTGCAGTTTCTGGCCGACTTTGGGCATGAGCTGACACTGATTCAGATCTGGGATGACGACGATCGCTCGCCTGGCGCGATCGGGGACCTGGAGGTGACCGAGGTCGAATCCGGCAAACAGGTCAAAATCAATTTCGATGAGAAGGCCCGTGAACAGTACACGGCTGGGTTTGATGAATATGCCGAACAGTTGCGGCGGCTAGCGCTGCGCAACCAGGGCCGCTACAGCGGGCTGCCCACCAGCACCAGCGTCGAGGACGCGGTGTTCGGCTCGTTGATCGCCACACAGGGGCTGCGTTGATGGAGTTTCTGAATCTTAGTTTTCTAGAGTTTTCGGCGCTGTTCGCCTTGATCGGCGCGGCGCTGGCGGCTCTGTATTTGCTGGATCGCTCGCGGGTCAAAATCAAAGCCGCCACGCTTCGATTCTGGACCGCGGCGCAGATGCCGCCCAGCCAGCAACGTCGGCGCAAGATCCAACAACCATGGAGCCTGCTGCTGCAATTGATCGCGCTCGCCCTCTTGCTGCTGGCGGCGTCGCAAGTGCGTTGGGGCGGCGAACGCTACACGCCTCACAACCATGTCATCGTCATGGACGTTTCGGCGGCCAGTGCCGCACCGTCTCGCGCCGATGCGCGGATCGATGTACTTGGCGCGTCCAAGCGTAAGGCGCTGGCTTGGCTGAAGACGATCCCTTCGCAGGACAAGGTGAGCGTCGTCGAGGCGGGAGCGCTTCTGACACCCCGCACCTCGCTTGAGACCAATCGAGCGCAAACCATTAAGGCGATCCAGAGCCTACGCGCCACCACGGGTGGTGCCCGCATCGAAGACGCGTTTGAATTTGCCGGAAACCTGCAGCGCCGCGCGGGCGGCGTCGCGGGCGAAATTGTTTACGCCGGCCCGGCGCGGCTGGCCAGCAGTGAAGCGGGCGTCTCCAAAATTCCGGCCAATCTGCGATTGCTGGTGACCGACGCTTCGCTCAACAACGTCGGCATTCGCAAGGCCGGGGTGCGGCGCAGCCTCGAAGATCTTAACGTCTGGGATGTCCTGGTGACGATCAAGAACTACGCGGCGGTGCCAAAGCCGCTGTCTTTAGGGATGTCCTACGGTGGCGTGCCGGTGGCCAGCACCACGGCGATGCTGCCCGCCGGATCTGAGCAAACGTTGACACTGACGCATCGCACCAAGTCCGCTGGCGTACTGGACATTCATATTCTCGGGCGCGACGATATTGCTCTCGACGACCGCGTTGCGCTCGAGCTGCCCGAGCTCCCCAGCGTTAAGGTGGCGGTTTACTCGCGTGAACCGCAACTATGGAAGCCGCTGTTGCAGGCCAATGGCCTGGTTGAGGCCACTTACTATCGCCCCGATCAATATGTTGCCGCTGCGGCACCCAAAGCGTCGCTAGTGATTTTTGACGGCTTTGATGCGCCCAAGCCCGCCAGTAGCGCGGCACTTTATGTCGTCAGCGGCGATCGCGATCTGACCTTAAAGAGCTGGTTGGGAGAGCATCCGATTTCCTCCGGCATCCGCAGCCGCGATTTCCGCTTAAGCGGAGCCAGGGTGCTGACGCCCGGCAAGGACGAGACGGCGGTGCTCGATTCCGAGGCGGGCCCCGTGCTAGTGGCGGGTAAAGGCGTGGTCAGAATGGGCTTTCAACCCGCGCGCTCCACGATGCGGCAGGAAGTAACCGCGCCGCTGCTCATCGCTAATATCTTGCGTTACCTTGCGCCGGACAGCTACAAGCAGTGGGAGAGCGTCGCGGCCAGCCCTGGCGGGATTCAACTTCCCGTCGGCACTGCCGACACGACCAAGTTTCAAGTTTTGACGGGCGACGGCAAGGCACTCCCGTTCTCAGTGGAGAACGGTATGTTGCGCAGCTTTATGCCTTACCCAGGTACGGTGCGTGTGCTTGACGGAAGCCGCGAGGTCGTCTATTCGCTAACCCTGCCTGACCTGCCCGACAAAAGCTGGGACGCTCCGTCGACGGTGGCCAGCGGCATTCCTCCCGATGGCGGCGGCATCGCTGAAGCGCGCGACCTGTGGCGCTGGCTGGCGGTAACGGGCGGCTTGGTACTGCTGCTGGAATGGTGGCTGTACGCAAAGCGCCAGCGGCTGTGGCTGAAGCTGGCGGC
>JANXUM010000413.1 GCA_025356215.1 Bryobacter sp.
GGTAGCGGTGGGGCTGCTGTTGGGTTGGACGAAGTCGTCAGAGACGAAGAGGCGGGTGGAGAGCGTTAGGTTCGGCTTGACGCTGTATTTGGTGAAGCCCTGGAGGCCGCTGCTACGGGCGCGATCATTGCCGTCGATGCCACCGGTGACGTTTAAGTGGAGGAGGCCGACGCTATAGACAAATCGGTTGTCGCGGAAGCCGCCGGCGACGCTTGTGCGGGCGCGGATGAGGCCGAGCATTCCGCCTTCGAGTTGTAAGTCACCATGCGCCGGACCGCCGCCCTGGGGTGTTACTAAGTTGATGGTTCCGCCGACGGCGTTGGAGCCATAAAGCGAAGAGCCCGAGCCGCGCAGGATCTCGACCCGGTCGAGATTGACGATGTTGAGCGTTGAGATGAAGGTGCTGGCGTCGCCTTGGGTTGTCGCGACATCGCGGAAGCGGAGGCCGTCGATCAAGATCGAGGTCGCGTCGGCGCGGAGGCCGCGCATGCGGATGGTGGTAGATTGGCCGGGGCCGCCGAGGTTACGGACGGTGAGGCCGGGGGTGTCGCGGAGAGTCTCGGCGAGGCTGTATTCGTTGCGCTGGGCCATCTCGGCAGCGTCGATGATGGTGACGGCTTTGGAGATGTGATCGACGGTTTGAGCGGCGGCTTCGGCGGTGACGAAGACTTGTTGGCCGATGCCGGCGAGCTTGAGAGTGATGTTGAGCGCAGTGGCGTCCGTTATAGGAATGGTTACTGCGCTAAAGCCGGGGGCGCTGGCTTCGACAATATAATTTGTCCCTGGGGTGAGCGCGAAACGGAAGCTGCCGCTTTGCGATCGGGTAGAGGCGAGGGGTGCCGCGCCGTGATCGCGAAAGAGAGTGAGTGTGGCACCGTCAATGGCGCTGCCTTGGGGGTCTTGAACCGTACCGGCGAGGACAGTTTGGCTGTAAATTGGCGGAGCAAAATTAATTGCCGCTGAAAGAAAAACAATAGATGTGAGTAGACGCAATGGCCCGCTCCTCCCACGAGAGCAAGTGAAGTCAGTCATGGTTGACTGATCCCAGGCAGGTCTTCGGACTCATGAGCTAGCCTACTGATCGCTACTTCCCAGCCGGTTGGCACCAGCCAGTGTATCTATGCGACGGTCGTTCTCATTTACCGCTGCGGGGCAGTCCCGGGTTCAAACCGGGTTCCCTTTTCAACACCCTGATGAAAGGATGTACCTTGGACCCCCTGAGGATAGCATGTGCGAAGCTCATATAAGTTTGAACGCACCTGAGTTTAGTTTGGAGTTTCGGGAGGAGTTTGCGGCGTTGTTGCGCTGGCGGCGGGATGTTCGACATTTCAAGACCGATGCCGTCGACCCATCGTTATTGGACGATTTGCTGAGGCAGGCGATGTTGGCGCCATCGGTGGGGTTCTGCCAGCCGTGGCGGTGGGTGAAGGTGAATGACGCGGGGCGGAGGGCGGCGATCGTCGAGAATTTCACGGCGGCGAACCTGGCTGCGGGGGCGAGGTATGAGGGCGAGAAGGCGGAGCAGTATTGGCGGCTGAAGCTGGCGGGGTTGGTGGAGGCACCGGTGCATTTGGCGGTGTTTGCGGATCTGGATCCGGCGGAGGGCGGGGGGCTGGGCCGGCAAACGATGCCGGAGACCTCGCGCTGGAGCGTGGTGATGGCGATCCATGGGTTGTGGCTGGCGGCGCAGGCGGTGGGGCTGGGGCTGGGGTGGGTGTCGATACTAGATGCTTCGGCAGTTCAGACGACGTTGGATGTGCCCGGGGATTGGACGCTGATTGCTTACCTATGCATGGGGTGGCCAGCGGAACCGAGTGACTTGCCGCTGCTGGAGCGCGAGGGATGGCAGGAGAGGGTGGCGGGGGCGGGGCTGATTTTGGAGCGGTGAGGGGGGCGGTCCAAACGGATCGGTATTTTGAAAACCTTGTCGGGGCTTGGGAAACGCTTACGCAAGGTTGCCCCCAAAGCCAGATGGTGCAGCGCGTTGGGGAGCTATTGCCGGGTAGAAGAAATGGCGGACCGGCGCTTTTTCAACGCCCAGAGAAGGGTTGCGCCCGCGCCTAACAATGTGACGGTGCCGGGTTCTGGGGCCGTGACGACTAGGTCGCCGCTGATCGCATAAAAATGGAGGCTTGTTCTTTCGTCCGCAATGTTGTCGAGCATCCACGACGAATCTTGGGCCTGCGAGTTTCCATAGATAGCGTAGTTACCAAATCCCGAGATCAATCCACCCAGGGTGTAGGTGCCCAGGCCGATGGTAGCGGACCCCGTCCATACGCTTGCAACGGTACTGGTGCCGCTCTGATCGTATCGAATGGGGTGGAGCAGTGAGTCACTAAAAAGCTGGCCCGACGCCTCACCGGCCGCTACATTCTCGCCTTGGAGGTTGTAGATCGCACTGTTCGGACTGATATGTATGTTGTCAATTGCGTTCGTGCCTGGGGTTGAGGCGATTGCGTACCAAGTGGTGTTGAGGGCTTGTAAGGTAGGCGAAAGGTTGGCTTGGTCATTTACGAACGTGTTGTAGACCGTGATGTCGGTTGAGGTGGCGTCCCGAAATCCTGAAGTGACGAAGATCAGCCGGTAGTGCTGCCCGACGCTCAGGGTTTGCGGGACGACGATCGGGGTGGCGGACAGGGACAGGGCGAAAACAGAGAAGAAAGCGGACAGCGCGCATTGGCGCAATAAGTTGTAATGCATTTATTTCAGTGCTAACGTATCCAGATTGTAGAGAACCAACAGGATGGTCTCACACATGCACGGAGCCGCACAAGTGTGAATTGCGAGGGTTTTAGCTTGTGCTGGTGCTACTGCGTAAGGGGCACAAGTACTGCGCTCAGGGCTTTGCCGCGACCGGTTGCCAGAGTTCGATCTTGTTTCCATCGTGATCGTAGATCCAGGCGAAGCGACCGTAGGATTCATCCATGCGCTTGGGATCAATCTTGACTCCCTCCGCTTTCAATCGATCAAGCAAGGCATCGATGTCGTCAACGATGTAATTGATCATGAAGGTGGTCGGGCTGGGATCGAGATATTTACTGGTGTCGGGAAAGATCGACCAGACGGTCATGTGTTCTTTTTGGGGGTCGTCGTGTTCCCGCCAGGGCAACATCGCGCCCGAGCCTTTGTCGGCGAGCCCGAGATGCTTTGCGTACCACTCGCGCATCTGGTCTTTGTTGGCAGACTTGAAAAAGATTCCGCCGATGCCGAGGATGCGCCCGGGCCGATCTTTTGGGACAGGGGCCTTTGACTTTTCCGGTTGGTTTGACGACACAGCTTGTCCTCCGAGTGGGTAGACCGAGATGAGCAGCAGAGAGCCGAGCG
>JANXUM010000418.1 GCA_025356215.1 Bryobacter sp.
TCTTCTTCATAGCGACGGGATCAGGTGTCTCGTCCTCGATTTCGATCGATTGGCCCTGGAAGGGAGCGCGGACGACGACGCGATGTCCGATCACGTCGAAGTGCTCCTTCTCGGCGATTTGCAGGAAGGTGGGGGAGTAGCGATTGGGATCGGTGTGGACGTTTAACTGATCAAAGACGGTGGCTCGTCCCATCGAGGGGGCGTCCTTGTACTGCTTGGCGAGATTGTCCAGCTCGTCCATTTGTTTTGCGCTGATGAGGAGGCGCAAGTCGACCCAGCCGATGAGCAGGGACTTGGTGCGCACTTGGACGTAGCGGCGGCGGCGATCGAGGATCTCGAGCTTTTCAGCATGCTTGGCCGTGCCGATGACGGGGGAGCGAAGAGAGACGTCTTGGCGAAGGGGGAGTTCATTGGGGCCGGCGAAGGCTTCGCCAATGACCCGATAAACGGGGGCCTCCTTCTCCTTGCTTGGCTTGCAGGAGAGGAGGCCCGAGAGGAAGACGAGACTGAGGAGGAAAGCGGCCCGAACTAGCTGCTGCATGGGCTAGCTCCAGTGTAGTTATACGGCCTGGGCGATTTCCAGCAAAGAGTCTTCAAAAGAGTAATCAATGCGCTTGCGCTTGACCGAATTACGGAGATACCAACGGTAGGTCTCCTTGAGGCCGGTGGCGAAGTCGCGCGGCTTGAGCTTAAGCATGCGCTGGGCCTTGTTGGTGACCATGGTGATGGGCGCGACATCGAAGTAGTAGCCGAAGTAGAGCTGCGGGCCCATGGGGTGTCCGCCAGCCATGGCGATCTGGCGGCGAGGCACGCGGATGATCTGCGGCTTCTTGCCGGTGGCGGTAGCGAGGGCGTGGACAACTTCCTCCTGGGTGAGCGGCCGGGAGTTGGCGACGTTGAAGGCGTTGCCGACAGCTTGAGGATGTTCCAGCACCTTCTGGCAGGCGAGGATCAAGTCTGCGACGTGGACGAACTGCATCAGGCGGCGGCCGTCACCGGGTAGGATGAGCGGGCGACCGGCACGGAGGCGGTCCCAGAAGAAGGCCTCGCGATAGTAGTTGTTGCCGGGGCCATAGATGAAAGGCGGGCGCAGCGTGATGACGGGCACGTGATAGCGATAGAACATGCGGAAGAGCATGCGCTCGCTCATGGCCTTGTTGCGCACATAGGCGTCCGGGTGATCATCCGGAGCTAGGGCGTCGGCTTCATGGTGATTGAGACCATCGCCGTAGGCGGCGACACTGGACATGAAGATGTACTTGGAGAAGTTGCCTTCCATCGTCTTGATGGTGTGCTCGACTTGCGAGGCGGTGGTGCCGCGTTCCCAATCGTAGACGTTATCGAAGACGACATCGAACTTCTCGCGGTGGAGAACCTTCTTAATTTGCTCGGGATCGTTGCGGTCGGCAATGATGTTCCCAATCTTCTTCTTGAAGGGATGCGCCTGCTTACGATGGAGGATCGTTACGTCGTGCTTCTCTTTGATGAGGTGCTCCACCAGCAGCCGACCGACGAACTGTGTGCCGCCGATCACTAAAATGCGCATGCCGGAGGGTTTGCTTCGGGCTATAGATTCAAACACTTTGTCTTCTTCTTTAGCTCTTTTACAGAGCGTATTGTTTTAGTCGTATCTGTTAGTCGTAGTAGTCACGGCCCAGGTGCGTAATGAGATCTTCACCTTGCATCCAGCGCAGAGTGTTCTTCAGCTTCATGAGCTGGATGAACAAGTCGTGCTCGGGGTAGAGACCGGGAGCGGTCATGGGGCCTTTGAAATAAAAGCTCAACCACTCCTGAATGCCGCGCATACCGGCGCGTTGTGCCAGATCGAGGAATAGCACCAAGTCCAGAACGAGGGGCGCGGCCAAGATGGAATCGCGGCAGAGGAAATCCACCTTGATTTGCATCGGATAGCCAAGCCACCCAAAAATATCGATATTGTCCCAGCCCTCTTTGGAATCGCCGCGGGGCGGGTAGTAGTTAATGCGGACGGCGTGGTAGAGGTCTTTGTAGAGGTCAGGATAAAGGCCGGGCTGGAGGATCTCGTCGAGAACGCTCAGCTTGGTCTCTTCTTTGGTTTTGAAGCTGCCGGGATCTTCCAGCACTTCGCCGTCTCGGTTGCCGAGGATGTTGGTGGAGAACCAGCCAGACATGCCCAACATACGGGCCTTGAAGCCGGGGGCGAGAACGGTCTTCATGAAGGTCTGACCGGTTTTGAAGTCTTTGCCGCAGATCGGAATGTTGCGCTCACGCGAGAGCTCAAGCATCGCGGGAATGTCGGTGGTGAGATTGGGAGCGCCGTTGGCGAAGGGCACGCCGCTGACAAGGGCGGCGTAGGCGTACATCTGGGACGGGGCGATTTCGGAATCGCTCGACTTGAGACCCGCTTCAAAGGAAGCAACGGTCTGGTGGACGGCCGTTGGCTTCTTGAAGGTCTCGGTGGAGCCGCACCAAATCATGGTGGCACGCGTCGCGCCGGACTTTTCTTTAAAGGTCTTGATGTCGTCGATCAAAGCTTGAACAAGTTCCCACTTGTCCTTACTCTTTTTGACGTTGGGGCCAGTGATCCGCTTCACATATTCCTGGTCGAAAACGGCCGACATCGGCTTGATGGCTTCTAGAGGTTCGCGCAGCTTTTCGAGAAGAGGGGCTTCGAGGACGTTCGCGTTTTTGGCCGCTTCGTAGCAATTGTCGTTGAAGATGTCCCAGCCGCCGAAGACTAACTGGTCAAGTTTGGCGAGGGGCACGAAGTCGCGAATGTAGGGAGTATTGTTGTCGGTGCGCTTACCGAGGCGGATGGTGGCGAGTTGGGTGAGGGAGCCGATGGGCTTACCCAAACCGCGGCGGACGGCTTCGACGCCGGCAATGGTGGTAGTGGCCACGGCACCGAGGCCGGGGATCAAGATGCCTAATTTTCCGTCAGCGGGGGCAATCTTTACGTTTTCTTTATGATCAGATGGATTGGCAGACAACGAAGGGCCTTCCTTTGGCTCAGAGCAGGTGTAACAGCAGATTCGCGAGGACCAATTGCTATACTACCAACCGGATGAGCCTTCGCGCTACTATGGCCACCATCACGGCTGTTCTGGTGGATGACGAAAGATTGGCCCGGGAGGAGTTGGAATTCCTCTTGCGCGACTTTGCCGACGTCGAGGTGGCGGGGGTGGCGGAGAATGGCATCCAAGCCCTGGAAGTGATTGAAAAGATTGAGCCAGACATCGTTTTTTTGGATGTTCAGATGCCTGGTTTGGATGGGTTGGGATTGATCCGGAGGCTGCGGGAAAAGGGCGTTTCCCTGCCCTATTTTGTTTTGGCAACAGCGTACGACCAGTACGCGGTTGAGGCATTTCGCTTGGAAGCAATGGACTATCTCTTAAAGCCGATCGACAAAGAGAGATTGGATTTGACGATCGTTCGGGCGCGGCGGTACCTGGATGAGCAGGGTTTGATGGGGGTGGCGGAAGCACCGGAACGGGTGAGTGCGCCGAAGAACAAGGTCGTAATTCGGACGGGGAATCGAAATCTGTTGGTGGATGTGGGAGACGTGATCTACGCGACGATTGAGGCGGGGGCGGTGCGAATCGTATCGAGCGAGGCGATCGGGGAGAGCAGCTACAAAACGATCGATGAGTTGCAGGGGGACTTGAATCCCGAAGTCTTTTGGAGAGTGCATCGAGGGTATTTGGTGAACCTAAACCGGATCCGGGAGGTGAACCCCTGGTTTCATTCGAGCTTGATGCTGAAGATGGACGACGCCAAAGGGACTGAGGTGCCGGTGAGCCGGGCACACTCGAAGAAGCTGAAGGCATTTTTGAAGTTATGAAGGGGATAGGGAATGGCTTCGGTTTATAAGGAACGGCAGGAAGAGCTGGAGCGATTTGAGACTCAGTTTGGGGTTGAGCGGGGGAGGCTGGCTGTCGCACAGGATTTGCTGACGGATGCGTTGAGCCTGGTGGGGCAGCATGGGGTTTATTGCCAGAGCGTCAGGCAGCCAGGGAAGCCGGCGATGGACTTGCAGATGATTCTGAAACTGTTGAACGACAGTAAAGAACTGGTAACCGATGTCATGGATGGCTTGAAGAAGGCGTAGGGCGGAGGGTCGGCATGGCTCCGCCCTGGGGGGCGGGGGGCGAGGCAGATTGTCAAAGATCGGGGGCCGGATGGGGCCGGGTTTTGGGTTTGGTTTGTTTGTGGGCCTGTTGGGGCTGCTTGGAATCGCATACCCCAAAGGGGGACGGACCCAAACATCGGGTCCGTCCCCACCCTTGTTATTTGCTGAGGCCGGTTTGCTTTGCGATTCGCAGTAACTCCTCGATGCTGAGGTTGGCGAAGGGGTTGTCCTCGTTGGACGCAGGGGCTGTATTGGGTTTGCTTTTTGCGTCCTTTAGCATCTGCTTGGCCGTGTCTTTTACTTCTTTCGTTTGGTACAGCAGGAACTGGGCTATGTAGTTGGGGCTGGTCTTGGCTAGATCGGATTTGCGCAGTTCGGCGGTGGGGAGGGACTTGGGGATCACGACTTCTTTGCCCATGACACAGTGCTCGGCGTAGACTTCGTAGGCGGCGACGCGGTCCCGTTGGAGGTTGCGGAGTTCGCGCATGGCTTTGTCGGCTCGGCGCTCGAGGGCGGCTGCCATTTTTAGGGTTCGTTCGAGTTGCGAGAAGGATTTGGGGTCCTCGGGATTGGTCATCCAGCGGTCTTCGGCGAACTCTTCCCACAGGCGGGCGCGCGTGGCTTGGAACATCGCCCAGGCGTAGCGCTGGAAGGCGGCGTCTTCGAGCTCGGTTTCGGGGGCGCAGTCTTTGCGGAGCTTTTGGGCGAAGGCGCGGTAGGCTTCGGCTTGTTCGGGGTTGGCGGCGAAGAGGGTTTCGGGGGTGGCGTTGAGGCCGTGGGTGAGGCCGTTGGAGGCTACTTTGGCTTTGCCCGCGGCCGTGCTGGGGCCCGTTGAAGACTGCGCGTTGGCGCGGTTGGCGGCGATCTGTTTGTCTGTTGACATGTTCTTGCTCCTGAAATTGGAAATGCAAAGAGGCGGCCCAGCGCTGGTGCGCATGGCCGCCTCTACATCAAGATGATACAGAGCTGGGAGGTTAAAACGAACTACGCACCAAAATCGGACCGTGCGGAACTTCCTCTGTTTGTTGAAGTTGGGGGTGATTCGGGGCGGTTAAAAAAAACGTGAATGAGTTTTGGGCGGCGGGTTGGAGAATGGCCCGGTGCCAATCGTTAGAAGCCAGAAGGGGCGGGATTCGGGTCGGACTTATGGGTACCTCTGGGGACTCCTATGCTCCGGGTCCCGGACCTACACCGCCATGGATCCCGAGAAACACTAAGCCCTCTGCGGTAGATTTCGAAATTCAGCTGTAATTGCAGTTTTTGGATCCCGGAATTCCTTGCGTGAAATACGACGATGTCAGGGGCAAGGACAAAAGGGTGTCGCGGTCACCCGATTCTCGGCGGCGGTAGCCTTCGGCGTTCGAGACTGAAATTGGTACTACATAACTGATAAGGTCGTTAAAGGGAAGTCATCAATACTCAATTGCTCTTGGCTTAGATCTGTCGAGGCAGCATGGAAGAAAGGTTGAAGCGAGTCAACGAACAAAATGCCTGAGCAGAAAGGTAATCGATTTACGCGATATTTTGCACCGCTCCTCGATGCGCTTCGTGCATCGGAACCCTCTCCGATGCGACCAGCGGCGGCCCGCGCCTGGATACGATCGAAAGTCGAAGTGCCTGCTGAGGATTTGACGCGTTTCATCAAGCAAAAGGGTAAAGAAGCCGGAACGCAGTCCATCTTCGAAAACGACACCCACTGGGCAAGATTCTACTTGGCTAAAGCCGGTCTGATTGGGTCGCAGAAGCGTGGGATGTGGAGCTTGACTCCAAAGGGTCGGGACACGCATTTGACGCACGAAGATGCTGAGGCTTTGTGTGTTCGCATTCGTACTGCCAGCCGCAATAATTCGTCTGCGGACGAGGAGGACATTCCGGCACCCGGCATTGACGAAGACAGCGATGACGATGCTCCTGCTTGCTGGTTCGTGGGCGCAATC
>JANXUM010000437.1 GCA_025356215.1 Bryobacter sp.
GGCGGCAGGCGAGCTTAGTTTTGGGGGAGCCGGGCTTGGCGCAGTAGACATCCATGAGGTTGGTGTAGTGGGACTGGATGTGCTGGTAGCGGATTTGCTGGTGGACGAGTTGCTGGAGAAGGGTGTGCTCGCTGGGGGTGACGGGCTGGAACTCTTCGGTGTAATTGAGAATGAGCGCGGCGGAGTAGTTGGGGTCGGCGTTGAAGACCTGGAAGTGCTTGGGTGCGTAGAGGCCGTGCTTGAAGGAGTTGGAGGCGGCGCGGGCAATGCCGGCGGGGGTGCGGGGACCGGTGGAGCGTTGCGCGTTGGCGCGATTGGCTTCGATTTGGGCTTGGGATGCCATGGGGATGTTACCTGCTTTCTTAGTTCGTTTTGCGGACTTTGCCGCGATTGAAAAGGTAGCAGGGGGCGAAGCGGGGGTTTGGGGGGTGGGAGGCGGAAAGTGGGGTTTTGTTAAGGATTTGGGGGCAAAAATGTTTGAAGAAACTTGTGAACGGGTTTTGGGCGGGGGGATTTTGGGCCACGGATTCACACGGCTGGACACGGATTTTGGGGGGGGCGAGAGCTGTTTTTTGAGCGGGGCGATATCGATAGCGCCGGAAGGGTTGGTTTACGATGACCGAGGACGGCCAGCGAATCCAGTCATGAACATGCTGAAGGAGACGCCGACGGCGAATCCAATCGCAATCAGCCGCAGAAGGTCAGGGCCGCGGAGCCCCTTCAGAGCCGGGTTGTCGAGACTGTTTAAGATCGGCGGGATTGCACACGCCAAGGGGAGGAGGCAGGCAAAGCTCATCCATTTCTTGCGAGCACTCGCTGTTGTTTCCATGGCTATGATGCATAGCACCGCAGATTCGATACGGGACTGTAACAGGAACTGTGTAAGCGGGCAGCGGAGAAGCTAAAGGTTGTCGATGATTTCTGCTCTGAGACGGTCACCGAAGATGATCGAGAGTTGATTCATGACGATATCCCAGTGCTGGCGTTTTGTCCAGCGGTTGCTAAAGTTACGGATATTTAGGAAGAGCAACTTGAGGACGGCGTCGTCATGAGGCAAGACCTTGCGGTTGGCGATGTTCTTGCGGAGTTGAGCGTTGAGGCTTTCAATCGCGTTGGTCGTGTAGACGATCCTACGGAGTTCGACCGGATATTTGAAGAAGGTGGTTAGGGAGTCCCAGTGGGTGCGCCAGGACTGAATGGACATGGGGTAGCGCGCGCCCCAGCGGTCCGCAAGGCAATCGAGGGCGACGGCTGCGGCCTCGACCGTGGGAGCGGCGTAAATGCCGCGCATATCGGCGCAGAAGGCTTTGCGATCCTTGAAGGAAACGAACTTGGTGGCGTTGCGAACCTGGTGCACGACGCAGAGCTGGACATCGGTTTTGGGATAGACGGCGGCGACGGCCTCGGGCAGACCTTTGAGCCCGTCGCCGCAAAGGATCAGGATGTCGGAAACGCCGCGGGCCTTGAGATCGTTGAAGACTTTGAGCCAGAAGCGGGCACCCTCGGTCTCTTCGATCCACAGTCCCAAGACCTCCTGCCGACCGGTGGTGGAGACGCCGAGCACGACATAGACGCACTTCTTGACGACGCCTTTTTCGGTGCGCACGGCCACGCGCAGCCCGTCGACATAAACCACGGGATAGAGGCGTTCAAGCGGGCGGGCGTGCCACTCGGTGATCTGTTGCTGGACTTGATCGGTGGCGCGGGAGATGAACTGGGCGGAGACTTCGATGCCGTACATCTCGAGCAAATGTTCTTCGATCTCGCGCGTGGTCATGCCGCGACCGTAGAGCGAGATGATCTTCTCGGCGAAGTCGCCGAGGGAGCTTTCGCGCTTGGCGACGATCTTGGGATCGAAGCTGCCGTCGCGGTCGCGCGGTGTCTCGATGCGGACTTGACCGAAGTCGCCACGAACGGTCTTGGCCGTGGATCCGTTGCGGGAGTTGCCGCTGCCGCGGCCGGCCGGGGCGTGCTTGGCATAGCCCAAGTGGTCCTCCATTTCGGCTTCAAGGAGGGTCTCCAGCGCGTCTTT
Source organism: Bryobacter sp. (assembly GCA_025356215.1). Taxonomy (GTDB): domain Bacteria; phylum Acidobacteriota; class Terriglobia; order Bryobacterales; family Bryobacteraceae; genus Bryobacter. The sequence continues at coordinate 2,033 of JANXUM010000437.1, forward strand.
GACCAAACGGTTGAAGAACAGCTTGGGATTGCCGAGGCCCTGGCTTCCGCCTTGGGAGCGGACGTGTTCCAGCAATTGTTGCTTGAAGGCTTGGCTGTCCCAGGCCGTCGTGGTTTCGGCGGCTTCGACCGCCGGAAGAGGTGATGTTTTCATGGAGGTTTTTCCTTTTTTCATAAGAATCAGGTTAGCTCCACTGCCGCCGCTGTCCGGAAGGCCCGCCGATCCTCAGGGGCTTCGCTCGCCCTGCGGGCTCCCTCCGCCCCTGAGGATCCATTGCCTGTCCGGTCGCGACCTAGCTTACACAGAAGATGTTACAGATCCTTCGATACCAGATCTTATCCAGGTCTCGCTCTGCAAGATCGGCAACTCGGATGCGCTTCCTGTGGTGTCGGTCTTCAGCTCATCTTCGACGAGGTGCTGGTCCCGCTCACGGAGCAAACGCAGCCCTTCGCGAATCACTTCGCTTGCGGTTTGGTGCATGCCGGTGTTGACCTTGTTAAGGACGAGTTGTTCAAGTTCTGGCGTCAGGGAAATGTTCATGTGAGCCTCCAAGGAAGTCTGCCCACGAGAATACTCGGGGCGCACAACATGTCAAATTCTGTTGTCGAGAACATTTTGCAGCAGGCTGTTGCAAAATTGGTCCACGAGCCGAATCCGCCTGCTTAATCCAAAGTAGCTGCCGCCGAATCATGACCGTGCGGTTCCGGCGGGCTTATATCAGAGTGATCCAACGCCGCGATTGCCGCGCCGTTTTCTGTCAGCCAAGCTTAAACAGGCGAAGAGCCACCCTTTCGGGGTGGCTCTTCGGAAAGGAAAAAACGAGAGCAGTCTCATTAGCCTTTGACAGGTTTCCTATCAGAACATCAGCTTGAGGGAGAGCTGAATGGTGCGGGCGTCGCGGGCGGTGGTGATGACACCGAAGGAGCCGGATTGGTTGAGGCCAGTGGGGCCGGGCACGAAGGTGGTGCCAGGCGCGCCGAGATTGACGTGGTTCATGAAGTTGAACATTTCCGTGCGGAACTGGACGTTGAAGCGCTCGTTGAATCGGGTGTTCTTAATGACGGACAAGTCCCAGTTGATGGTGCCGGGGGAGCGAACGTCGGGAAGCACGCGGCCGACGTTGCCGAAGGTGAAGGGGGCGGGGTTGACAAATTGAGTGGTGTCGAACCAGCGCTGGGCGCTGCGTTCCTCGAGTTGGGCTGAGATGCCGGTTGAATCCGGCCGTGTAGCGCGCTGGTTGTTTGCGCCACTAATGAGGAGCGGTATGCCAGTTTGCAGGATGCCGATGGTGTTGACCTGCCAGCCACCGATGAGACGATTGGTCCAGCCTTGTTGACCGCGACCGAAGGGGAGCTCATACACGCCGCTGACGGTAGCGCGCTTGGAGACGTCGGATGGATCGACGCTGCGCTCGGCGGCGCGGTTGAATTTGCCGTTCTGGTAGCTGGTGACGGCGCCTTGTTCGAGGGTGGCACCGAAGTTGACCGGGGTTTGAATGCTATCGCTAATGACCTTGCCACCGGTGAAGGAGACTAGGAGGGCGAGGCCTTGAGCGAGACGCTTTTCGGCGCTGAGGAGCAGGAGGTGAGAGTTATAGCTGCCGAGACGCGGGTTGCGGACGGTGATGCTGGTGTATTCGGGGAAAGGCTTGAGAGACTGTTCGCGCGAAATGGTTGCGCCGCCGAGGGCACCGGAGATGAGACCGGCATTGGGGTTGGGGACTTGTTGCGTGAGAGCCTGGCCGAGGGAGAGGTACTTCGGGTCAAGTTGATTGAGATCGTAACCTCCAGCGGTGAGGCCACGGCCGAGGTTGCCAGCGTAGGAGGCCTCAAAGAGCCAGCTCTTGAACAACTGTTGCTGCAGGCTGAGGGTGAACTGCTGGATGCGCGGGATATTGCCGTTGGATTCGTCATAGGCTACGCTTTGGCCGAGGAAGGCCGCGGGGCTGAGTGCACGGCCCAAAGGGGCGACGGGATTGGAGGGAAAGCCTTGGCGAAGCTGGAAGGCGGCGCGGTTGGGATCGTTCTGCGGATAGGTTGTGTTTGTCTGCGCGAAGCCGTTGGCATTGCCGTAGTTTTCACGCCACATCTGTGAGGGGTACATCATTCCATAGCCGGCGCGGAGAATTGTTTTTGTATTTCCGAAGACGTCAAAGGCGAGGCCGAGGCGCGGGCCGAAGTTTTTGTAATCCTCACCGCGCCAGTTGCGGGGCTGTCCGTTGACACCAGCGAAGACAATGCAGCCGTTGAGGCCGTTCGGGAGTTTACAGGTCAGGTCGAAGTTCGTGGCCCCGTTGTTACGCTCCACGGCCTGTGACTGGTAGTCATAGCGAAGGCCAAGGTTAACGGTGAGGCGTTTTGAGATCTTCCAGTCGTCCTGGAAGTAGCCGCTGACGGTGTGTGTAACTTGCGACTCCCCGACGTGTGTAGATACGCTGGCGCTGCTGACCGCGCCGAGGAGGAATGACGCGTAGGCACTGCCGGTACCGGCCGGGGCGGTAGGGTTACCGGTGAGACCGGCTGCAAAGTTATAGCTGCCAGAAGGAACACCGCGTTGCAGGTTGTGGCCCTGAAGTAGGCGGAGGTCGAAGCCAATCTTCATCGAATGTGCGCCGCGGACAATGTTTACCTGATCGAGAAATTGCCAATTGAGGCTGCCGCGAAGGCCAGCCGTGCCGGTGTTGAAGCCTGTGAGCCCGTTGTTGATGGCCGGGAAGGTGTCGGCGGGGACGATGGAGGGAAGGCCCAATTTTGCGGGCCAACCGCCGCCGAAGCTACGGACGACGAAGGGGAAGTAACCGCGCGTTGCGCCGACGCGAAACTCATTGACGATGGTGGGTGAGACCACGTGGGTGTCGCTTAAGACGACGTTCCAGTTTTTGAGATTGTCGTCGCGCTTGCCAACTACTTCGTCGGGGTAGAGAGCCGCGCCGCCGCCACCGTTGTCGGTGCGGTGGTTGAAGAATGAGTAGCGGCCGAACATGGAATTGTTGTTGGTGAATCTGTGGTCGCCCTTGATGGTGTACTGGCGCATTTGCTGGACTTCGCTGGCGACGCCGAGAAAGTTATTCGCGTTGGTGAATCGATCGGTGGGGGCGCGATTTGGCAGCGGATAGAAGGCGTTGATAGCTTTGGCCACAGGGTCGATTTGGGATGGCGGAATGATATTGCCGGGATAGGCCTGGCGGGTGGCCGCAGCGCCGGAGCCCTGTGTGGAGGCGGGATCGAAGATCGGGATCAGCGTGCCGTTGGCGTTAAACAAGTCTGAAAAATTGCCGTCGCGCTGGCCGAGGGTGGGGAAGCTGGCGATGCGGGGCGTGGATCGGCGATAGCGGTATTCTTCCCAGTTGCCGAAGAAGAAGGTGCGGTCTTTGATAACCGGGCCGCCGACGGATGCGCCGAACTGGTTGTAGCGGAAGGGGGGCTTGGTGGCGGCGAAGGTGTTGCGGGCGTCGAGAGCGTCATTACGGAGGAATTCGTAGACACTGCCATGGAGCTTATTGGTGCCGGAGCGGGTGACCATGTTGATGACACCGCCGGCGGTGAAACCGTATTCGGCAGACATGCCGCCGGACTGGACCTTGAACTCTTCGACGGAATCGACGCCGGGGTTGATGGCGACCTCTCCGATGTAGCTCTGGATGTTGTTGCCGCCGTCAAGCAGCTGACCGTTCATGGCATTGGGGCCGCCATTGATCGAGATAGAAGAGAGTTGGATGCCGCGGTCAGCGAAGCCGGAAGCGGTGGAACCGGCGTTGGATTTGACGCTGGGAGTAAGGAGGGTGAGCGCGAGAGCGTTGCGGCCGTTGAGGGGGAGTTCGCTGACGCGCTTCTGGTCGACGACTTTTCCGATGGAGGTGTTGGAGGTGTCGACGAGAGGGGCTTCGCCTTTGACTTCGATAGATTCAGTGACTTGGCCGATGTCGAGCCGAACGTCGACCTGGGCGCGTTGATCAACCTGAAGTTGGAGACCGGAGCGGACGACTTTGCGGAAGCCGGCGCGTTCCACGGTGACGGTATATTCTCCGACTGCGAGATTGGAGGCTTGGTAGAGGCCTTCACTTGTGGTTTTAGTGTCGAAGGTGGCGTTGGTGGCGATGTTGACCACACGCACGGAGGCACCGGCGACGGGAGCGCCGGTTGCATCCATGACGGAGCCGATGATTGTTCCGCGGCCTTGCTGGGTGTAGGCGGGGATGGCTGCGAGGAGCAGCACGGAGAGGAGAAGTTGGGTGATCGAGTGGTTCTTCATGGAAATCCCTGAAATCTGAAATAATCTACGCTTACTCTATAACAAAATCCGGCGCTAGGTGTACATGAACTCTGCGCTGGCGATGCAAGTTGTGTTGGAAGTGATCCGGACCCAGTGAGCAGTGAAGCCAGTGGGGAAGATGTGTTTGTTGTAGCCATTGACGGCAATGTTTTCGTAAGGCTCCCAGGAGCCGTTGCCGAGGAAGTCGATTTCGATCTTGAAGGTGGCGGGTTTGTCCGCTTTGAGATGGACCATTTTGTTTTGGAAACCGGTCATGAGGAACGGGTCGCTGGGTTGGCCGGCTTTGATGGGTGTACGCCGCCAAGGGCCGCCCCAGCCGGAGGGTTTGCCCCATTGCCAGAGGTCGTCGGTTTTGCCGAACCAGATGCCCGCCTGGGGCTGTCCGACGTAGAGGTTATTATCCTGATTGGGAGAGGTGGTGTTCCCACCCAGAGCGAGGAGGCCACGGAAACCGGTGAAGTCTGGAATGACGCGGAGGTGGTTGCAGATGGGCTTGACGCCCCAGATGGCGTCTTCGAAGGCGATGGGCTGGAGTTCGTACATGAGTCCATGCATATCCATGAGGAAGTGTTCGGTTTCGACTTCGCGAATGCGCATCCATTCGGTTTGCCAGGCCTGATTGTGGACGTGACCGCCTTTGGGGAGGCGGTATTTCTGCCACTTGCCTTTAACCAGGGCAGAGAATAGAACCGAACTTTCGTCCCAGCCGGTGGCGAAGACAACGTTGCCCATGTTCTCGCGGCCCATGCACTCGATATGGGGTTTGTTGCTGAGGACGCGCCACTTGGAGCCGTCGAATTCGGCCAGGCCTGGATTTTCTTCACCGAAGGCGTAGTAGCCGTTGTTGGCAACGACGACGCGGTCCTGGCCGGTGTAGCCGCCTTTGAAGTGGGGCACTCTGGGGAGGGCTAGGGTCTTGGTGAGATTCTCGATGAGACGGGCCTTGAGGGTGTTTACATCGAGTTCGTAAAATTCGCCTTCCATGCCGAGCATGTAGATGAGGTTGGCGGGGTCTTTGAGGTGGCGCATGGTGGCGGTAAGGCGCACGTCTTTGAGGTCTTCGATGAAGCGCCATTTGCCGCGGGTGTCGATGGCGTAGGGACCGATGAAGGCTTGATTGCTTTGTTTGTGGACGAAGCGGTTGGCGTGGGTGCCGTCGTGAACGTGTACGAGTTCGCCTTTGAGGTCTTCCCCGATGCGGTAGAGTCCAAGACCGGAACCAGTCCTTTGTTTGTGGGAATTGTAGGTGACCGCCCAGAGGGAATCGGCCCAGGGCAAAAGTGCGCCGACGCCACATTCGGAGCGGACGGGGCCGGAATCGGCCTTGACGCCAACGTTGGGAAGGTTTCCGGTTTGAGACTGCGCCACGGCGAGGGGAGCGGCAAGGAGGCCGGAGAGGAATTGTTTGCGGTTGGACTTCATAGCTGGGCGAACTATTTCAGAGTTGGAGGGGAAAGAACAGTTTGTTGAGGTTGCATTCATGTTCGTTGGCAACTGCTTATTTCTAAACAAGTTGCCACGCGTTACAGAAACGTTATATCGTCTCGATAGTGAAGTCGGTTGCGGTTGGATCTGGGATTGAGAGGCGGCAGGCGCTGGATGCGCTGCTGGCTAGTGAGACTTTTCGCAGGGCGGATCAATTAAAACGACTCCTTGGGTATTTGTTTGAGCAGGAGGAGTTGGGGCGTACGCATGAGGTTACGGAGTACGAGTTAGGCACTAAGGCTCTGGGGCGACCGGAGAGTTTTTCACCGGAAGCGGATTCCACGGTTCGGACGCGGATGCATGGGTTGAGGCAGAAGCTGGAGGAGTTTTACCGCAGCTCGAGTGGAGGGGAGGGGTTACGAATTGAGATTCCGAAGGGGAGCTACCGGGTACAGTTTCATGCTGGCGCGGTTGTGCGGGAATCCGGGTTCCGGCAGCGGCTAAGTATTGCCGGGGTGGTTCTGGCGGTGGGACTCGGGAGTGTTTTGTGCTGGCGAGTGTGGGCGGCGACGCCTCTTGATCTGTTGTGGCGTCCGATGGTGAATTCAGCGCAGCCTGCGGTGCTGTTGGTGGGGCAGCCAGCGCATATATGGGTTCGCGATGTGAGGGGACAAGCGGTGCCGCTCGATTACGCGCACTTCCCGGATCCCGTGCCGAACTCAAAAGCTTTTTTGGACTTCATAGGTCCGAGACTGGCGGCAAACGCGCAGCCGGTTTTGCATCCAAGCCCGAATGCAACTTTGTGGGGTGACGCGGCGGGGGCGGCCGCAGCGGCTCGATTTTTGGCGTTCCGGCAAGCCCAATCCGAGTTTATGCCGGAATCTGGATTGAAGAGCGAGGTGGCGTTGCGAGGGCGACCGGTGCTGGCGTTTGGACGGCCTGAATATAGCCCGGCGATCCAACGTTATCTGCTTGTGACGGGTGGTTATACCGTTGGCATGCTGAACGAGATTCGGCATTATTCGATCTACAGGCCGTCAGACCCCAAGGATCGCTATCTGAACACGCAGCCACCAAACGAGGTGAATCATGGGCTGGTGACGGTACTCAGCGATGGGCCATCGCGGGTGTTTGTATTTTCTGGTATCACTTCGGACGGGTCTGCTGCGGGTTTGGATTATCTTACGAACAAAGAGGCTGTGGGCCAGCTTTGGGGATTGATGGAGAAGCAAGGACTGAAGCAGTGGCCGAGTGTTTTTCAGGTTGTGTTGCGAGTAGATTCAAGTGCGGGATACGCCATGGCGGCGCAGTATGAGAGGCATCTGGTCCTGAAGCCCTGAAAGTTAGAGGTGGAGCGCACGGCTAGACGAAACCGGGGCGGAGCCCGGCAGTGCGGGTGTAAGCTCCCGCAGCCAGCGCAAAGCCCGGCGGCTCGGAAAAACGATTCGCCATCTCAACGACGCTCGGGTTGTATTCGCAAAGCGTGGCATTGGGAAGGGCGGCCGCCACTTCGATGGCCGCGCGCAATTGGGGCGGCATCGCAATTGAGACATGGGGCACGATGGCGACGCCCGCCGACTGAGCCATCTGGGCAAGGACAAGCGTCTCGGAGACGCCGCTTCTGCCCAAGTCGGGCTGCCAGTAACTGACGATGTCCTGTTCCAAGAAGGGCTCAGCCTCATAGCGGGTCCGGTAGCTTTCGCCCAGCGCCAAGCGGACCCCGGTCTCTTTGACCAGCCTTATGTGGCCTTTCAGATCCTCGGGTAGCAACGGGCACTCGAGCCACAGGACGCGCCGCTCGGCCAAGTCCGCAGCGCAGTCCATCGACGGCAAGTGCCATAACGCGTCGACGGCGATCTCGATCCCGTTAAAACTCTCGCGCATGGCGTCGATCTGGGTCAGCAACTCGCTCCAATCACTTTCGAAATAGAGCTTGAAAACGCGAAAGCCGGCGGCGACGTGATCGCTGGTAAATCGAAGTTTGTCCTCAAGGGTTTTCCCCGGAGTGCCGCTCACGTAAGCGGGCACCGTCGTCTTGGGGGCAGAGTTTCCGAGAATCTCGCGCAGGGGCTGACCGGCGATTTGAGAAGCGAGGTCCCAGAGGGCAAGGTCCACACCGGCGATGGCGTCGAGCATGAAGCCACCTGTCTGCCCACGCACGCGCATGGTGGAATACATTCGAAGCCACAGCGCTGGAATGTCAAAATCCTGTCCAACAATTGCTGGCGAGAGTAGGCTGTGGACAATTTGCGCGGCCACCTCCGGCGCCAGAGGAGCTTGAGCCTCGCCCCAGCCTGTCCGGCCATCGCTGAGCGTTACCCGCACCAGGCAAGTCTCAAACAGAGTGCTGTACAAGGCGGGGTAGTGGGTGCTCCATTGATAGTCGCCTTCGCCGCCGCTGAGTTGGTGGGGGCTGCCCGCCCCACCTTGAGCCGCAGCCTGATCGCGAGGGAGCCTGACGGGGAAGGCCTGAACACTTACAATTTTCATAGGTACCAGAAGATCAATGTCAGCACGACCTGTACAAATTGGGCGGCAACATTGAGAAAGCTCACTGTTGGCATTATTTCAGATTTCAGAGTCTTTGAGAGATTTGATAGGCTGTCGATGTGCCTTTAGAGCCTTTAATCAAGAAACGCGCGACGGACGAAGTCTACTCGTCGCTTCGCCTAGCGATTCTGACGCGCGAGTTTCTGCCGGGCCAACGTCTTCTTGCGGATGAACTGGCTAGTCAATTGGGCGTAAGCCTGACGCCGGTTCGTCATGCGTTGCAGCAGTTGGCGGTCGAAAGTCTGGTCGAAATCCACCCGCGTTCCGGAACTTACGTTGCTTCGATCTCTTGCGACGATCTGGCCGAGACTTTTGAAATTCGCCTGGCTTTGGAGTTGCTCGCGGGGAGGCGCTGCATCGCGCGGATGGGTGGGGATGGCCTGGAAAGATTTCAAGCGTTGCTGGAAGGCTTGGGCAAGCCCGTTCGCAACGCCGGGGACATGAAGCAGCACGAGGCGCTCAATCTAGAGTTTCATCGGACACTCTTCGAGCTGGCCGGGTCCAAACGGCTGAGCGACCTTTATGAAAGCCTAAACGCCCATATCCAGATTGCGCGGGTTCACGCGGCTGAGGGCCCGAGGCCCCGGGCGCTGCGCGAACGCCTGTTGCAAGAGCAGGCAGAGCACGAAGCGATTGTGAGCGCGCTGGCGGCGGGTTCGCTGCCCAAGTTGGAGACAGCGTTGCGGGCTCACATCACGCGATCGCAGGAGAGTTTAATCAGCGCCATTGGCGCCCGCGACGCGCAACGGCCCGCGGACGAGCCCGCGGAAGACAAGAAACGCCAGCGGATGCAGAAAGCCCATCAGGACGAACACCCAGAAGTAGCCCGAGCTCTGAACAAGCCAACCCGTCAGCGCCGTAAAAAGTAGACCGCCCAAGCCGTTGCCAAAAGCAAAGAACCCGCTGACGCTGCCGACGACGTGAACCGGATACAAATCGTTGGTGACCGTGGAGAGGTTCGTCTTCCAGGCCATGTGGGCAAAGGTGACAATGCAGATGCAGCCGAGGGCGATATTGGTCGATTCGGTGTTTGCAACGATGAGACTCACGGGCATGATCAGCGCCGCCGGCAACATGACGGCTCGGCGCGCCGCAAGAGTGGACCAGTTACGGGCGATCAGGAATCCACTCATCCAGCCGCCAAACATTGCGCCCAGATCGGCGCTTAGATAAGGCATCCACGCGACCATCGCCATCTGCGTGAGCGTAAATCCGCGGGCGTCGACGAGGTATTTGGGCAACCAGAATAGATAGAACCACCAGACCGGATCGCTGAGGAAACGTGAGCCCATCAAGCCCCAGCTTTGCGGCCGCCAAATGTAGTCGAGCCACGACGCGGGCGCGGTGCCGGGTTCTGGAAGCGGAACGGTATAGGTGGGCCGATAGAGAAACCACCAAGGAACGATCCACAGCAACCCCAAGACACCGCAAACCACAAAGGCCCCGCGCCAACTGAGCTGTGTGTAGAGCCAGGCGATCAGGATCGGCGCAACCATGGCGCCGACGCTGCTACCGGCGTTTAGCAGGCCATTGACGAGCGCGCGTTCGGACTTGGCGTAGCACTCGCTGATGACGCGGAAGCCCGCCATGAAATTGCCAGGCTCGCCGAGGCCCAGCAAGAAGCGAAACGCACCAAGGCTGAACGCACTGGTGGCGAACGCGTGCAGAGCGTTGGCTACGCTCCACCAACCCATAAACACCGCCAGGCTGACACGCGTTCCCCAGCGGTCGACTAGCAACCCGCTGCCGATGTACATCACCGTGTAAGCCGCCTGAAACGCGTTTAGGATCGTGGCGTAACCAGTAGGGCTGAGATTGAGTTCTTTGGTTATGACCGGAGCAAGGACGCTGAGGCATTGGCGGTCAATGTAATTAATGACGACGGACAGGAAAAGCAGGAGCGCAATCCACCATCGGCGATGCATTAGATTCGCTCGCGCAGGGCTTTGAGTTCGGCTTGGCTTACGGCGTCGAGTGAAGCAGTGGGGTGACGGACAGTAGCCGACGAGATGACGCCGGCCTGCACAAGATTGTGTTTCATGGCGCTGACGCCCATGCCGGGTTGGAGTTCAAAACGCAAGAGCGGGAGGATGCGTGTAAACACGTCCCAGGCCGAGGCCTTGTCGCCTCGCTCCAGAGCGTTCCAGATCTCCACAAGCTGACGAACGCAATCGCTGCCCGGCATCGTACCGCGTGCGCCGCGCTCGGTTTCCTCGATGAAGAACTGCGCGTTGAGGCCACCGAAGAGGATGAGCGAATCTCCCGCGGCCGCCACAGTTTGGGTAATTTTGGGGGCCGTGGGCGGTGCTTCGACCTTGGCCAACTTGACTTGCTCAATCTCGCGGGCCATACGCGCGAGCAGCGCAGGCGGCATGGCGACTTGGGTGAGCAGCGGGGCGTCTTGCACCATGATCGGTATTTTGGCGGCACCGCCGATCTCACCGAAGTAATGCATGAGGCCTTCTCCATCCGTCTTGAGGAAGTACGGCGGCAACACCATCAAGACGTCGGCACCCAGCCCGGCCATCTCCTTGCTGAGTTCGACGGCACTGCGAGTGCCCGTTGCGCCACTTGAAGCGACGAGGGGAACGCGGCCGCCGACATGCTTAGCAATTGCCTGCATCAGCACGATGCGTTCGGATGCTTCGAGGGTGTAGCCTTCACTTGCATTTCCGAATAGGCCGAGTCCGTGAGCGCCTTGCTCCAGAAGGAAATCCACAAGCTGCAATTGGCTGCGCAAGTCGAGAGAGCCGTCTTCATTAAAGGTGGTAACAAGTATCGGATAAACGCCGTTGATCATGAGGTCCATCATCCTAGCATGTAGACAGCCGCGCGACGGGAGCCGGACCGTTTTGCAGTCTGCCATTTTCAAAAGTTCTGGATCGTTCAGAGAAGGGCATCGCGGTGTTCGCGGTGGACTTGTGAGCGCTTAGACAATCCGACAGCGCATGCGCCTCAAGGCCGACAAGCCCGGCGCGAAATCTGCGGCTGGCTCGACCTCAAAGCGAACTCCAGCAGGAGCAATTTCTCGCGCGCCTTCGCCGACTTCGCCCGCCGCAAGCTCCCCAAACGCATCCACGAAGCCGAACACTTACCCCACAATCAAAACGCCAGCGTCGCGATCCCGTTGATGACGATGACTACGCAGCGCGTCAGCTACCTGTACGATCTGATGGACTCGGCTTACGACGCCGAGGCAATCCTGGCCCGGCGTTGCTAAAGGCGCTGTTCCACTTCAGCACGCTGCATCCGGAGGATCTCGCGCTTTGTATCGGCGCGGCGGCCTTGTGTACGGCGTGGTTTGAGACGTTGAAGCCGGTCACGCGGCGGAGGGCTCTGTGCGGGATTCGAGATTCAGCGTTGCACGCGGATTTCGTAGCAGCTTCGGCGCGGATTGACCTGGTGTCGTCTGCTTCGTTGGGTTTGTCTATTTGAAATTGAGGACAACCGTGTTTGATGTCTTAGCGTCAAACGTTAAGACAAGGTTCACGGGGCCGCGCCCCGCCAGAGCGCGCGGGATCAAAATATTCGCCTGATCCAAGCCGACGTAATCGCCTTGGGCTCCGGCATAAAGGACAGTTGCGGCGGTTCCGCCGATTGTCGCGGTGACTCCGGCCAAGGATGTCCGATTCCGGAAGCCGGTACCGAAGGCGAGCAGAAATAGCTGGTCGCTTGAGTCGCCCAGATTGAGGGGTACCGCTTCATATTGATTTGTGGCGGCGTTGAACTGGATCAACGGTTCGGCGGTTTGTGTCCCATCGGCCTTGACGCGAAGTGCGACCGCAGCGGCGACACCTTGACCGGTTGCATTGGCTGAGAATAGGCCCGGCGTCACGGCCTCGACAATGGTGAGGCCTTGCCCGACGGTGGCTCCATTGAGAAGCACGGTAACGGTGGCGGAGCCCTCGCTGGTGCCAGCGGGATTTTGGAATGAGACTTGGGTCGGAGAAACGGAATACAGCGGAGCGAAGCGGGTCACCGCTGTCGAATCTTTTACTTGTACCTGCACGCCGCCGAGCGATGTCGGCAGTATGGGTTTTGGGCGGAAAGATTTTGGGCCACGGATTCACACGGCTGGACACGGATCTTTTTGGGGGGGCGAGAGCTGTTTTTTGAGCGGGGCGATATCGATAGCGCCGGTGGTGTCAAATCTTTTGTGTAAGTCAGTTCTGCTGGGTTGAATTCATCGATCTCAGCACTTGCCGGGAGGGGGCCACCTAAGCGTGACCTGCCCCCGAAAACCACACTACAACTTACAACAATTACCCTTCCACGCCAATGCTTAGCGGGGAAGGATGAGTGGAGGAAGGGGCCGGCGTATGAGGCGCCTTCCTCCACTCAGCACTGGAGAGATCGCTGGCCGCTTGTCTGGCGAACTGTTCCGGGGTTCGATAGCCAAGGCTGGAGTGGGGGCGCACTTCGTTGTAGTCGAGCCGCCAAGCCTTGGCCTGCCGCCGCGCCTCAAACAGGCTCGGAAACCAGCGTATGCTCACGAACTCGTCCCTCAACTTGCCGTTCGGGCTTTCCAGTCGCCCATTCTGCATCGGCTTGCCGGGCTGGAGATGCAGCAGTTCGATGCCGCGATCCCGCGCCCAGGCGATGAAGTGGCGGCTCGTGGATTCCGGACCGTTGTCGCTGCGAATCGTGCGCGGCGCACCGCGCACAGCAATGGCCCGGTCTAGCACCCCCGTTACCCGGCGGCTGGCGAAGCTCGTGTCCACCTCGAGAGCCACGCACTCGCGCGTGAACGCGTCTGGGATATTTAGCAAGCGGATGTTCCTGCCAGAAACAGCAGCGCGGTCTGTACTTCGACGATCTCACTGCCGTGTGCTGGAGAAGCTGTGACTTTCGAATGGGAGGCATGGTGGAATATCAATTCCCGGTTTGTGCTGCCGCGCCTCTAAACGAGGCCGCTGGTCGTATAGTTCACCTCTCTCCTGTCCAAATTGAGCCGGAGCTGGATTGGGGACCCGCATAATGATTCGCCGTTGTCGCAGTTTTTCCTTCCTGGTCAATTGAGGTTGCCCCTCGGGAGGCAGATCGTCCGGGGCGAATAGGGGAGCTTGGCCGGGTAAGTGGTCTTGCCGGATTCTAACTGGTCCCTCGAACGGGTAATCGAGAAAGCGGAACAAGTCGCGGTAGACGAACAACTGGCGTCGCAGGAGGGCGATGAAGCGGCTGGTGTGCCATTTCAGGCGGGAGCGGAGTTCGAGAAAGCGCACCAGCAGTAGCGCAATCAGTGCTGTCCAAATCTGGATCTTCAAGGCATTCGCCGAAGTGCCCACAAAGGTTTTGATTCGCAGGTTCTGCTTGATGCTCTTGAAGAACAGTTCCACCTGCCAACGCTGGCGATAAATTGCGGCCACCGTGGCCGCGTCGAGATCGAGGTGATTGATCAGGTCAGGTAGACGAACTCGCGCTGGCCCTTGTCGTCCCACCACACCACGCGGCGCAGAAAGCGGTCGCTGTCGGCATCCGCCTGTTTGGTGAAAACGATGATTTCATCGGCGCGCACGCCGCTGCTGTCTGAAATGGTGCGGGCTTCCACGACGACAGAGGAAGCATTCTCCTTGAGCCGTGTCACAAAGTGGACGCCTTGCATCGTCAGGTTGTGGAACCACTCGTAGTCGTTGTAGCCGCGATCGAAGATCAACATCGCGCCTGCAGGAAAGCACATGGTTTTGGCCACTTTCACATCGGCCTGCTTGCCATCGGTGATCACCGCGTAGTGCGGCAATAGCCCATCATGATCGAGAAGCAGGTGCAACTTTACCGCTCCCTTGGTGGCGCGGAACTTCGCCCAGCGAAACACCTTCACGCACAAATCGATCACGCTGCTGTCCAAGCTGAGGAGCTTGCCGGGAAGCTTCAGCCCATTGCCGCCTGAGCCGGGTAGCTGTTTGCGAAGATGCTCGATGAGAGCCAGAAACAGATCCTGATAGATCTCCCGACTGCGGTGCTCGTTAGCATAGGCGAGCGTGGAATGGCTGGGCGCCTGCGTCATGCCCAGATGCACCAGCTTGCCTTCGCAGGCTTGCAGCCCCTCCCGTATCTCGCGCAAGCTGTGCGCCTGTCCCAATTGGCAAAACATCATGGCCACAAACTGGTCCCAACAGGCGAAACCTCGAGCGTGCCGCATGCCGCCATGCCGGGCTACGGCGGGATCGAAGAGTCGGCGCGGCACCAACCCCAGAAGCTGACTGAAAATGCTGGATACTTGAGCCATGGGCGGTCTCTTTCGGAGGTTGAGACGCGTTCTTGCAGGAACTTCTCTAACCTACCAGTAGGCCGCCCTGAACCTCAATTTATGGAGCTAATTTGGACACGCGTAAGCTGATACGTAAGAGTTAGGCCGGGTCTGAATTCTGTTAGTTGTGTGGGCGGCCGAGGTGGGCCGCGACCATCCATTTGCCGCCGACCTTTTTCCAGATGCGGAGTAAAGACAGGTCGTACTGGATGGTGTGGGGCGATTGGCCCGGATCGGTGATCTCGCGGGTGATGGCGTACTTACTGAACTCGTAGGCCATATCGCCGGAGGCGGCGACTTCGAGACGTTGCACTTCGCCCTTGCTGGCGAGCAACTTGCCGCGGTCCGGAGTTTCTTGTTCGCCGTTGTTCACTGGCCGAACGGCGGTGCCGTTGTTCCAGTAAACGTGTTCTTTCAAATAGTTCTTTTGGACCGAGAGTTTGGGGATCGCTGCGCGGATGGCGGCTTCTTCTGCCTTGAGGTCCAGGTTCGGCTTTGTTTGAGCGCCCAGAGATAGCAGGGTGAGGGGAAGGAGCAGTGTCAGTTTCATTGTGATTTTTTCTTGTCTCCGGGGAATTCACGGTCGACCGTGCGTGCGACGCGCGCGGCGATCACCCACTTGCCATCGATCTTCTTCCACACTTCGATCATGTAGTTTTGGAAGCTGTGATTTTTGGGCTCTTCGAGCGTCTCGTAAGTTATTTGGTTGTTTGTGTAAATCCACGCCATGTCGTGGGCGGCGGATATGTTCACCTGGAGGATCCTGTCTTTGTTCTTTTGATTGAGTCGCTTTTCGGCCGGGTTGAAGCGATCCGGGGTGGCGTCGCCGAATCCAGGTGTTTTGTAGGCACCCGTATAGACAATGGCGTCTTTGGCGGAGGGGCGAGGGGTGGAGCTGTTGTACATCGCGCGAAGGATGGCCTCATCGTCGGCGGCGAAGGCGGCAAGCGCCATGCAGGCGAGCAATAGCAGTTTGGTCATCTATTTTGTTTCCCTTGTGTAGTAGAAGATTTCGTCGATAGGAGCGCCCGTGGATAAGCGGGTGCCTCTGCGCGTTCTGGTGATCGATGAGCCGTCGGGGGAGATCACAAAGTCCTCGGCGGATTGGCCTTTGTTGGACTTGAGATTGCCGCGAAGGTGTTTTGCATCGACGAGTTCGATCTGGTAGGTGCGGTCGGGCGTGTTTCCGGCGCGATTTCCCACGCGGGGCTTTCCGTTGATATCCCAGATGCTGTCCGGGGTAGCGGTTCCGTCGGCGGCAGTCTCAACGAAGACCAGCGAGTTGGGGGCGTTAAAGCGCCAGGTGAGCTTGCTACTCTTGGCGCTTTCTGGGGTGCCGGTGCTGAGTTTCCATTGGTCAACTTTGGTGGGCCCCCAGGTGCCGAGGAAGGCGGCGGCGGGGGCGTCGTCGAGCTTTTCGTAGATGACGTAGCCATCGAGTTCGGCACCAGATTCAGCGTCCTTGCCGGTGCGACGCTCGGAAAAGAACCTGCCGTCGGGGGTGACGATGATGTGGACAATATTGGTGCCTTTGGGGCTGGTGCGGGTGATGGCCCAATGGAAGGCGCTGATTTTGGCGGCGATATTCGTGGTGGCGGGATCGGTTCTGCTTTTGCGCCCGACCCCGTCCAATGGAGCGAGAACTCTGGATTGAAGGAAATTACCTTCGGCGCTCAGGTAGATCTGTTCGTACTGATTTGCCTGATTGAGCACATAAACCTGGAGCTCATGGATCCGACTGGGCCGGTAGGTAGCAGCAGTGAACTTCCATTGGTCGAGTTGCACGGGCTTCCAGGTACCGACGAAGGGGTCTGCGGCAAGAGCGCAGAGCGCGGTAGCAACGAGAGTTAGAATCTGCTTCAAAATTGGTTCTCCGTGAGAAAGATGTATGGTTGAGAGGCCTCACGCGGGCTGCGCTTGGTGAGTTCTCGACCTCGTTAGTGAGACTATCGCGAGAATCAGAGCTTTGGAAGTGTTTATTGGACCCGTTACGGTGAACAGATATAAGGCGTTGCGAAGCAAGCAGTTAGAGAATCATAGGGGACATTTGTTTACGGTAAACGCCGATGAAGACAGAAGCGATCTCAGTAACGAAGCGATTTCAGGTGCTGGCGGAGATAGGACGGATCCTCGAGAGTGGGTCGTTTGGGAAAACTGGCAGCTCCGCGCGGTTGCTTCAGTATCTGGTGGAAGGGGCCTTAAAGGACGAGGGTGCTGACTTCAAGGAGTATGTCCTTGGCAAGGAAGTATTTGATAGGGGCGAGGGATTTGATCCGCGGCTGGACCCCATTGTTCGGGTCCAGGCGCGAAGGCTGCGGCAAAAATTGGCGGAATTCTATAAGGACAATGGGACTCCTGGAGGCTTGCGGATTGATATCCCCAAAGGGAGTTATGCGCCTGTGTTTGTTGAGGTGGTCGAAGAACTTGAGGCGGAAGAGGAAGAGAAGTTCGTTAGTCCAGTGGTGCAATCCCGACGAAGGATGCCATGGTGGGCGGGGGTGGTGTTGCTTGGTGGTGGGGCGTTGTTGGGATACGGGGTAGCGGTGCGGAATGCTCCGTCGCCCGCAGCGGGGATTGGGATGACAGCGCTAACCGTCCAATCTCCAGTGGATATGTCGAATACGCCAGCTACGCGAGCCGAGGCGGGAGTGTTTGGGCAGATGGTGGTGCGCAGACTGGGGCCGAACGCGAACTTTATGCTTTTTGCGCAGCCGCATCCGAAGGGTTATACGTTGAGGGGCTTTGTCAAGGAGCAGGAGGGCCAGATGCGATTGGTTGTGGAGTTGGTGCGTAATGCGAGCGGGGAAGTGCGATTTTCCGGAACCTACGACAGGGCGCTCAGTGACAAGGCGGCGTCCGAGGACACTCTGGCGCGGATGGTGTCGGAGCTTGAGGCGACGCTGGCGGGGGAGAAGAACTAGATGAAAACGCAGCTGATGATTTGCATTGCCCTGTTGGTGGCGATTGCCGCTGCGGCGACGGGGGCGGCGACGGTGGCGCAGGAGTTTTCCGAGCAGCGGAATCCTTCGATCGACGGTCGCTGGGCTTATGGTTGGAAGCGGCAATTGAATGGGGATTTTCAGGCGTTTACCAGGGCGTTTGCGGTGTCGTGGTGGAACGCCAGCGTCACCGGGTGGTCTATGTCCGGGGAAGGGCCGCAGCATGGAAGTCATTGCTGCCCCTATGTGGGGCGGAACCGGTCTGGCAGACAAATCCTGGGGACAGGGGCGCGCGTGGGGAAGGATGATGTGTGGTTCCATCCGGGAGCTTCCGGGGAGTTTGCGGTGGTTCGATTTACGTGCCACAGTCCGGGTAGGCAAAAAGTGGTGGCAAAATTTTATGGCGCCGGAGACGGGCAGACCGATGTTCACGTTTCCAAAAACAACACAGAGATCTGGTCGGGTGCGATTGGCGGGATGGGACAGATCAGGGAGTATCAAAACGCGGGGGTTGAATGCTACGCAAGCGATGTGATCGATTTTGCGGTTGGGTTTGGCGCCGACCGGGTCTACTACGGGGACATCACAGGACTCGCGGTTACGGTCGAGCCAATCACTGAAGGTGCGATGGACCCCCGCCGCCAATAACCCGCACCGTCGGAGATTACTCGTAGCGAAGGGCTTCGGCCGGGGCGATCTTTGTTGCTGAGTTGGCGGGGTAGAGGGTGGCGATTAAGGAGACTGTCAGGGCGAAGGCGGTGATCCAGATTGCGTCAATCGGGTTCGGCTGAAAGGGGACGTAGGCGACTGAGTAGATTTCTTCGCTTAAGGCAATTAAGCGGTAGTGGTCTGCAATGAAGCTGATTCCGTAGCCGAGGATCAGGCCGATTGCCGCTCCGGTGACCCCGATGAGTAGCCCTTGATAGATGAAGATGCGGCGGATTTGGTCTTGGCGTGTGCCCATCGAGAGCAGGATCGCAATGTCCCTTTGCTTTTCCATCACCATCATGATCAAGGTGATGAAGATGTTTAGCGCCGCCACCAACTGAATCAGCCCAATGGTGATTAGACTTACGATGCGCTCCATTTTGAGGGCACCGAGAAGCTGGCGGTTTTGCTCCATCCAGTTTGTTGCCACGTACCGATTGCCAGTTAGTGCTTGTGCTTTGTCGGCGAAAGCGGGGGCTGAATCGATGTCCGCGATTTTGATTTCGATTGCGTTGACCACGTCGCCTAAGGACATCATTCGTTGTAAGTCGGCTAGACCCATGAAAGTAAAATTGGCGTCCACGTCGTAGAAGCCGGTTTCCACAATGCCGGCGATCCGCATGCGGTGGTAGGAAGGGCGGGGGCCGAAGGGAGTAAGTTCGCCCATTGGGTTGATGACTTGTAAGTAATTTCCCAAGCGGAGGCCGAGTGAGTCCGCCAGCTTTGCTCCGATTAGGACGTAGGGGGCTTCCGGGGAAGATTCCCGCAACTTATCCAGGCTGCCTTGCTTGATGAAGGGGACCAAGTCTTTTTGCAGGCGGGGGCTGGAAAGATCGAGACCTTTTACGATGGCACCGGAGCTCGACGGCCCCGCGTTGACGAAGACCTTTTCGTAGAGAGCGGGCGAGGCTTCTACCGCTCCGGGGAGGGTGGCTAGTTTCATTGCCAGTTGGCGCCAGTCTGCGATACCGCTTGTCGAGGCGCGCTCGGTGACTGTTACGTGGGCCGTTGCCCCGAGGAGATTTTTTTGCAATGTTGTGCGGAAGCCATTGTTGATGGCGATCGCGATGACTAGCGCCATGACTCCGGCGGCGACACCGGCGATGGAGATGGCGGTGATGACCGAGATGGCGGCTTGGCGGCGCTTGGCCTTGAGATAGCGGCCGGCAATGAAGAGTTCGAACCGGAAGGCCACTGGTTATCGCCGAACCAGGACTTCGCGCATACTGTCGCGGCTGAGGAAAAACTTGGTGGAGGAGAAGTCTTCAAAGAGGCGTTCAATGTTGCGGTTGGAGAAGGGTTGGCCCGGGGGCATCTCGCCGCGCTGGGTGACGACAATGCCGTTCTCGTCGTTGATCTTGAAGTTGTATTGGGGGACGACGGTGGAGCGGTCGTCGGCGTAGAAGTAGGCCAGGAGATGCGCGCCAGGTTCGAGGATGCGGTGGAGATGGTCGACGGTCTTTTCGAGTAACGAGGGGCGGAGGAATTGGAGGCAATCCCAGACGAGAGCTCCGTCGAAGGGGCCGCGCTGCTCAGAAAAAGTTTGGATGAGAAAGCTGTCGATGCGGGCTGGGTCGCGTTGATTCTCGTAGTAATCGCCGTCGCCGAAACAGTCTTCGAGAGTAGCGAAGAAGTCTTCGGAGTAGAGGCGGGTGCCGAGTTGGGTCATGAACTGAATGTTGGCAGAGTTGGCTCCGCCAAGATCGAGCAAGCGAAGCTCGCGGGTGGTGTCCAGTGAGCGGACAAATTGCTGAAGAGCCGGACTGACGCGGGTTTGCGGTGGGACGGCCATGGGCGGGGGAGCCGCGACCTGGGGCATTGCATGCTGAGGCGGGCGCTTGGGACGCAGGGTGGGTTCGGGTTCTTCAGAACCCTGCACGGCGCGAAGTAATGCCTTAAGACGGTCTGCGATCACCTGTAGTACTAAAGTAACAGGGTTGTAAGTGTAGTGCGCCTATTAACGCTTGGGTTCTGTACCGGCGGACGCGGCGAGAGACTGCTGGGCGGCGGTGGGCGCGGCGACGGGCTGGGGACGGGGCGCGGCGACCTTGGGAGTTTCCGCGCGAACGATGTCGATGGAACCCTTGAAGACTGCTCCGTCTTCGATGGCAATGCGGGCGGTTTTGATATCGCCGACCAAGCGGGCGTCTTTTTTGATGTCGATCTTCTCGGTGGCTTCGACATTGCCCTGGACGACACCGAGGATCACGATATCCTTAGCTTTGATGGTGGCTTTGACTTTGCCGTTGGGGCCGATGGTGAGTTTGTGGTCATGAGCCTCGACGGTGCCGTCGACTTCGCCATCGATGATGAGATCTTCTTTCGAGAAGATCTGTCCGGTGATGGAGACGCCCTTGCCAATGGTGGCGGCGCGCGACGGGGAGGGGGGGTCGTTCTCAAATCGTGAGGGCATAGTCTGCATGGGCATTCCTTCGTTGCCGCTGGCCGGGGCGGAGGAGGAGGAACCCATAGGGCGGTCGGCCGGTTCATCTTTTCGTCGGTTCCACATAGCTTGGGACTCCTGGGGGTGGATTGCGGTCTGTCAAAAGGCTAGCGAATCGCGGGCGCGGAACGCAAATGAAATTGAAACTTAGGTAAATTTTGGCCGTAGGAGACAACGTGAGCACAGTAATCGCCTGTCAGGGGCTGGGAGTGAAGTACGGCGAGGTGGAGGCGCTGCGGGGCTTCGATCTGGAGTTGGGCGAGGGCCGTGCGGCGGTGCTGGTGGGCCCGAACGGCGCGGGCAAATCGACTTGTTTAAAAGTATTGGCCGGCTTGGAGACAGAGACGGTCGGTAGCGTGAGCGTTATGGGGGAGCGACCGAGAATCGCGGGGCGGGCTTGGCGGGGGCTCTTGGGGGTGATGCCGGAACACCTTGGGCTATTTGACGCGTTGAGCATTGAGGAGCACTTACGGCTGAGCGGGGATTTGTACGGAATCGCGGCGCCCGCGCAGCGGATCGAGGATCTGCTGGAACTGCTTGGACTGGCGGAGGGGCGGGGGCGTTTCGCGGCGGCGTGCAGTTATGGAATGAAGAAAAAGACGGCGCTGGCGCTGGCTGTTCTACATGCGCCGAAACTGTTGATTTTGGACGAACCGTTTGAGGGGCTGGACCCGGCAAGCTGCGAGACGGTACTGGGGCTACTGAACGCGTTGAAGGCGCGGGGGGTGGCGATGGTGGTGAGTTCGCATATGTTGATGCACGTGGAGCGGTTGGCGGACGAGGTGTTGCTGCTGGATGGCGGCGGCGTGGTGTGGCGGAGCGCTGCAGTGGCCGAGGGCGTGTTGCGGGCGCATTATCTGGACGTAGTGAAGGCCAAGGCGCTGCCGGCGATGGAGTGGGTGTAGATGTTGGCTTTGCTGCGGGCAGTTGGTGTTTCGGCGTGGCGCGAGATTTACGCGCTGGGATCGATCACCGGGAATAACTTCACCTGGTTTGCGCTGCTGTTGTCCATGCAGCCTGAGGCTGTGGGGTTTGTCTGGTTTTTGATTGGGGTGTTATTGATTGTGCCGGCGGTGACGGCACCGTTGGCAAAGATTCCGTCGATCCGGTTGGAATTGTGGCCGTTGGAGAAATGGCAGCGGCGGGCGCTGGCGGCATTGGCGAAGCCGGAAGCGGTGAGCAGCCCGTGGTTGTGGCGGTGGATGCCGACGCTGGAGATGAGGCAGATTCCGAGGACGCTGGACTTTTGGCTGGCGGCGATGCTGGCGGGATCGGGATCGGCTTATCGCTTTTTGTATGCAAAGCCGGACAAGGAAGCGTTTCCGGTGTTGGCGATGCTGGTGGTGCTGGCGTTGAGCACGATGGCGCAGAATCTTTTTGCGATGGACGGATTGAGTGGGAGGATGCGCTGGAAGATGGCGCCGGCGCGGGGATACAGGATGCTGCTGCGCAAGGGATTGCCACTATTGGCGTCGACGGTGGTGTTAACGGCTGGACTGGACCCGGTGGCGGCATTGGCGGGGATGCTGGCGGCGCTGGCGATTGGACATCACGCGAGTGTGTTTTCGCCGATCGACGGCGGAGCGTGGCGTTTTGTGACGGGGCAGTTTTTTCCGCATGGTTTTTTTCAGGTGATTGGGATGTTTTCTTGCGGGATCGCGGCATCGCGGGGGGAGATGGCTTATCTGGGACTGGCGGGGGCGGCATACCTGATCAGTCTTGGAGCGTACGGGTGGCTGCTGGAGCGCAACTAAGCTTAGGAAAGCTTTACATGTGAAAAGAATCGGTGGTGTTAAGGTAGAAGCGAGTTTTATTATGCGGATCCTAGTCGTTGAAGATGAAAAGAGAATTGCCGATTTCCTAGGTCGCGGCCTGGAGAGCGGCGGCTACGCAATCGACATTGCGCCGGACGGGCAAAGCGCGCTGGATTTGGTGCACGCCACCGACTACGACCTTGTCATCCTGGACATGATGCTGCCTGACATGGATGGGCTGCGCGTGCTGGAAAAGATCCGCAACCGGAAGGCGAATCCGCCGGTGCTGATCTTGAGCGCGCGCGGGGCGGTTGAGGATCGCGTGAAGGGACTGGAATTGGGGGCGGACGACTATCTGACGAAGCCGTTTGCGTTTGTGGAGTTGCTGGCGCGGGTTCGCGTACTGTTGCGCCGCGGGCAGCCGACGCCGGAGCGTCTGGTGGTTGGCGAGCTAACTCTCGATTGCATCCGACGCAAGGTATCGCGCGGCAGCGACAATATCGATTTAGCGCCCAAGGAATTTTCGATCCTCGAATATCTGATGCGCAACAAGGGACGCCCGCTGAGCCGGACGATGATCGTGGAGCATGTGTGGGATATGGACTACGACGGGCTGACGAACATTGTCGACGTGTACATTCGCCACTTGCGAAGCAAGATTGACGACCGGTATCCGACGAAACTGATTCATACGGTGCGAGGCGTGGGCTACATGCTGGAATTGCCTGAGAATCAGGCGGAGAAAGCGCAAACAGCCTAGAGTAGAAGGATGTGGCGCAGGGGAATTTTCAAAGGGCTGCGGTTTCGGCTGGCTCTGAGCTACGCCATATTTTTCGCGGTGCTGCTGACGGGACTGGGGTTTGTGTTGCGGGGGATGCTGCGCGGCGTCATTGAGAAGACGGTCGAGGGTCTGCTCGATGAGGAATGGGCGGCGTGCAAGGGTTTTTTGCGGATCGATCCCAAGGGGCAGCTCGGCTGGAACTACGATCCGAACGACAAGGAAGAAGTAGCGATCGTGGAACGGCTGCGGCTGATCTACATGATCGCCGACGAAAAGGGCGAAGTGCTGGAGAGCTCGGAGATGTACCGGGATCTGGGGTTTGAGAGCCCGGCGCTGATTACGCGGGTGATGGCGGGGAACAAGCCGACCTATTCATTCCATCCCAATTTACGCGGCCAAGTGTACATGGTGCGGCAAGGTAGTCTTCGGGACAAGAATGCCCGGTATTTTGTGGCGCTGGGGAGGAACTTCACGCCGAGTCTGCGCGTGATCGATGAGTTCAGCGTGGATTATTTTGCGGCGCTTCCGTTTGTGATTTTGTCCGCAGCGGCGTTGGGTTGGATTTTGGCGGGGCGGGCCATGCAACCAGTGGCGGACGTGGCGGCGCAGGTGGACAAGGTGTCGGGAAGCAACTTAAATTTGCGGGTGCCGCTGCGCGGGTCTGGCGACGAGTTGGACCACATGATCGAGACCTTCAACGGTATGGTGGGGCGCCTGGAGCAGAGCTTTGTGCAGATACGGCAATTCTCGACCGACGTGTCGCACGAGTTGCGGACCCCGATTACGGTGGTGCGGGGGCAGCTGGAAGTGGCGTTGATGACGGGGAAGACGGAGGAAGATCTGCGCGTGGCGATTGAGGCGGCGCTGCTCGATATCGAGCGGCTGTCGCAGATTATCCGGGCGCTGCTGCAATTGGCAAAGGCGGAGGGGGGCCAGACGGCGCTGCAATTGCAGGAAGTGGATTTGGCGGCACTGGTGCGGGAGGTGACAAGCGATCTTGAGATTCCGGCAATTGACCGCGAGGTAACGATTCGCACAATTTCGCCACCGAGCGGAGTGATCGTGGGAGATCGCGTCCAGTTGGAGCGGCTGTTGTACAACCTGATCGACAACGGGATCAAGTACACGCGGCAGGGGGGATTTGTGGAGGTAGAGGTAAAGTTCATCGAGGAAGGTCACAAGATTGCGATTGAGATTCGCGACAATGGGAAAGGAATCGCGCCGGAACATCTACCGCATCTTTTTGACCGCTTCTATCGGATTCCGAGCCGGGAGGGCGGAGCGCAAAAAGGGTTGGGATTGGGACTGAGCTTTGTTTCGTGGATTGTGAAAGCGCACAATGGAGAAATTCAAGTCTTTAGCGAAATTGATGTGGGGACGACGTTTAGCGTAAGGTTCCCATTCGAGGCCGTGGAAACGAAGAACCTGGCGGAATATGGAAATCAAAGAGAGACAACTGGAAGGTATTCGAGTACTTGACCTGAAGGGGTCGCTGGTGGCGGGGGAGCCGTGCCAGCTTTTGCGGGAGAGTGCGCAAGCGGCGCTGGAGACAAAGCCGAAGGTGGTGTTGAATCTGGCGGAAGTGGACTACATCGACTCAAGCGGGCTGGGGATGCTGGTGAGTTGCTTCACCACGTTGGACCGGGCAGGTGGGGGCTTAAGAATCCTGAACCCATCCGAGCGCGACATGGAGCTAATGGTGTTGACCAAACTGTCGACGGTGTTCCAGGTATTTGACGATGAGCAGGACGCGGTGAACAGCTTTTTTGCCGAGCGCGAGGTCAAGAAGTTCGACATTCTGAACTTTGTGCAGGAGCAGCGAAAGCTGAAGGAAAGCAAGTAGGGCGGCAGGAATCTGAGAAACTGAAGAGACAGGAAAACGAAGCGCAACGATGGCATCGATCAACGAAATATTTAACAATGCGGCGGCGATCGCCAAGGGCATGGGCGTCACCTTCAAGGAGATGCTCCAGCCGACGGTGACGGAGAATTATCCGGAGGCGCCGGCCATCTTCCAGGAGCGCTATCGGGGCGTGCACGTGTTGCAACGAGACGAGAATGGGCTGGAGAAGTGCGTGGCGTGTTTTTTGTGCGCGGCGGCGTGCCCGGCCAAGTGCATTTACATCGAGGGCGCGGAGAACGCGGCCGAGGGGCGGATCAGCGGCGGAGAGCGCTACGCGAGCGTTTACAACATCGACTATTCGCGGTGCATCTTTTGCGGCTATTGCGTGGAGGCGTGTCCGACGGACGCGATCACGCACGGGCACGACTTTGAGATCGCCAGCTACAACACGTCGACACTGGTGTATCGCAAGGAGCAGATGCTGACGCAGTTGCCCACGAACTTTAAGCCGTTGGTGGTGGAAGAGCAGAGTTCAGGCGGCGGGCACTAGTACTAAAGCGGGCGCGGATGGGGGCTGGCTCGCTGTAGGATGACAGGTATGCGCGCCGATACTTTTGTCGACGCTCCGGTGTGCCGGGACTTTGACAAGTCGAGCCGCCTGGAGTGGCTCGATACCAACTCAATAGGCGCTTATGCGATGGGCACGGTTGCCGGGGTGCGCACGCGATGCTATCACGGGTTGTTGAACGCACCCGCGCATCCAGGCGGACGGACCGATGTCTGGCTGAGCGGCTTGGAAGAGACGCTGGCGATCGATGGCGAGAGTTGGCAGTTGGCGGCCCAGCAATATGCGGGCACTGTGAGCCCGCGCGGATTTGAGCTGATCGGGGAATTTCGTTTGGGGCCGCATCCAAGCTGGCTGTATCGTCTGGGGGAGGCGACGCTAGCCAAAGAGGTGATGCTGATTGAGGAGAAAGCGGCGGTGCTGGTGCGCTATTGCTGCTCGGAAAATACGGAGATGGAACTGCGCCCATTGATCGCGGGGAGGTCGCATCATGGGCTGGCGCGGGCGGGCCTGCCGGGGTGGAGCGTGGAGAGTCACTGGGATTTGGTGACACTACATGGGCCGGAGGCGGCGCTCCATGTGCGCAGCGACGCGCGGGAATTCGCCGAGGGACCCGACTGGTACTATCGCTTCGAATACGCGGTGGAGCGGGAGCGTGGGCTAAATTGCGAGGAAGATCTTTGGACGCCGGGAGTGTTGCGGTTTAGCTTGAAGGCGGACACTTGGGCTTACTTTGTCTGTGGGTTGGAGGACGTCGGCCCGCTCGATCCCATGCAGGTGATGGGGTGGGTGGAGGCCAAGGAGAAGCGCTTCCCTAAGCCGGAGACAGTTGAGGATCGGCTGAGCAACGCCGCCGAGCATTATCTAGTGCGGCAGGGGCTGCGGCGGACGGTGATTGCGGGTTATCCGTGGTTTACAGACTGGGGGCGTGACACATTTATTGCGCTGCCCGGGCTCTTGCTGGCGAGAGGGAAGGTGCAAGAAGCAGCCGAGACGATCGACAATTTTGTGGATTTGCGGCGGGACGGGTTGATTCCGAATCGCATCACCGACGACGGGGCGACGCCGGAATACAACTCGATCGACGCGACACTTTGGCTTTACATCGCGGTGTGGGAGTGGTTGGGGTGCGGGGGTTCGCGAGAGTATTTTCAGGATCGACTCTATGCGCCGATGCGCGACATGCTGCTGACGCTTGGGAGGGGGACCATCTTTGCGATCCACTGCGACCCCGGGGATGGGTTGTTGACCGCGGGGACGCCCGAGACGCAACTGACGTGGATGGACGCTCGCGTAAACGGGGTTGCGGTTACGCCGCGCTACGGCAAGGCCGTTGAGATTAACGCGCTTTGGTACAACGCGCTGCGATTGATGACGGAGTGGGCGCGGGAGCGGGGGGAGTTTGCCTCGGAGACGCGCTTTGGCGAGATGGCGAACCGGGCGATCACGGGCTTTAGCGGCGGGTTTTGGAATAAGGGACATGGGTGCCTGTACGATGTCCTTCGTCCGGGGATGCAGGATGCGCGGGTGCGGCCCAATCAGTTGTTTGCGTTGTCGCTTCCCTTCCCGCTGACGACCCGAAGCAAGGGACTATCGATCTTGAGCGTGGTGGACAAGAAGTTGTTGACGCCGATGGGATTGCGAACTTTGGCCGAGGACGAGCCGGGCTATGAGGGTCGCTATGAAGGCGGGCCTGAGACGCGGGACCGGGCCTATCATCAGGGCACGGTTTGGCCTTGGTTGATGGGGCCTTATGTTCGCGCATGTTTGCGCTTTCGTGGAGATGGGGAGCGGGCGCGTTTGCGGGGATTGCTGGATCCGTTGCTGGCGAATCTGGACGCGGGGTGCCTGGGGCAATTGCCCGAGGTTTTTGACGGCAGCGAGCCGCAGCGGGCCGGGGGCACGCCAGCGCAAGCCTGGAGCGTGGCGGAGATTCTTTGGTTATTGAAAAAAGAACTGGCATCCTAGAGGGAATGCCCGAAGCAACAAAAGCAAACAACCGCGCCTTGGCGCTGGTCTATGCAACGATTTTTTTGGATGTGTTGGGGCTGGGAGTCTTGATCCCGGTGCTGCCGTATTACGCACAGCAGTTTAGCGCGGACGCCTTCACGGTGGGCCTGTTGAGCGCTGTGTTCTCTGTGGCCCAGTTTATTTCGAGCCCGATTTTGGGGGCCTTGAGCGACCGCGTGGGGCGCAGGCCGGTGATCCTGTTCAATATCCTGGGGTCGGGGGTGGCGTACTTTTTGTTTGGATGGGCGGGGACGCTTTGGCTGTTGATGGGGGCACGGGTGCTGGAGGGGATTACGGGCGGGAGCGTGTCGACCGCGCAGGCGTATATTGCCGACGTGACGCCGCCAGAGGACCGGATGAAGCGCTTTGGGTTGATCGGCGCGGTGTTCGGGTTGGGGTTCATCATCGGGCCGGCGTTTGGGGGCTTTCTGAGCACCTATGGGCTGGCGATGCCCGCGTTCGCGGCGGGAACT
>JANXUM010000472.1 GCA_025356215.1 Bryobacter sp.
CGATTTTGATCGAGGTGCTGGAAATCCTCTGGCGAGAGAGCGTCCAACGAGGACATACAGGATTGGTGGCTTGGAGAGGCCTCGAGCGCCTTAAGGAGGGCGATTGATGTTTGGAATGGACCTTCGAAGACCTTGAATGGAAACTCAGGTCTGATCCGCATCTCTTCGACGATCTCGGTCGCGAACTGTGCGGAGCTTGGGTCTCCAGAAGCCGGGCGAGCTTGGAGGGAGTAATCGAGTCCATTGGCACCCGGCTAAAGCCCCATTGCCTTCAAGAGGGCCGGATGAACTTCGTAGCGAGTAGTGCGCTCGATTAAGCGGCGGCTAATTAGTAAATCGAGATCGTCCTTGGACGTGGGGGAGAAGCTGGCATAGCGAAGAGACTTGAGTTGATTCCGCTGTTTGGGTCCCAGCCCTAATAGGTAGCTATTGCCCAATTGACGGATAGCATCATTTGCATTCGCATCCATGACCGCGTCAGAGTCTTCGAGGTAAGCGTTTTGGGCGGCATCTTGAACAAGCGAGATTAGATCGCGGAGGATACCGCCGGAGGCTTTCGCGAATGTTTTATGCAAGGTTGGATCGATCAATTCTTCAGCGTTTCGCCGCCGCAGAACTTTCAAGAGCAGCTCCAAACCTGAGCCGCTCGTCTCAATCGCCGGTACAGCCTCGAATGAGTCGAAATGATCGAGGACGCTTCGCCCCTGAGCGTAGAGCAGCGACAATGGTGCGGTGGCCACCAGAGAGATTCCCAGCTTGCGGATTGCCGCAAAATCCTGGTCAACGAATTGCCAAAAGGCTTGTTGGTCCAGTAGGCGATCCATGCCGTCCAGCACAAGTACGAGCTCTCGGCGAGATCGTTCGACGGCCGAGCGCAATTGTTGGAGAAGCTGGGCTATCTGGTCAATATCTCGACGGATCGATTGCGCAGGAGGCGTAATTCGTCCGGGAACTTCCACCCGTTGGAGGCCTGCCAGTTCTTCATCCGAAGGCTCTCCCTGATGGTAGTGATTGGAATCCACCCACTGATGGTGTCCATGGGCGATATCGTCAGCCCTGGTAAACGTCGAAGTAAGCTCCTCAGCCACATCGTTCGGCAGAGCAGCTTGCTGCTTGACTGCCAGGACAATCGCTAATATGATCGCGCCCGGCTGCGAAGATCGAAGGTCGGCAAACTTCGACACATCGACCGAGAGGACAAGCGTTGCCGGCTCAGTCACCTGGATCGATTCCTGAAGCAGCTTTAGGTGGGTAGACTTACCAGAACCAATGCCGCCGATCAACAGATGTTGAGACCCTGGGCGGAGGAGGAGGCGGGGCACCATCCGACGAATGAGATCGGAAGCCAGGGCGGTTTCGATCAGGTCCGCGTTGAGCGAGTCTTCTGGGTTGGCGGCGGGGTTGAAGCGGCGAAGAAAGCCCCGATACAATTCCTTGCGTGTTGGAGCTTGGGGGCTTAACAATTGCATCTGACGCTCTGTAGCAGTTTACTCCCGGCCGAGCTCTTGTCGGTTGCTTCAGCCCACGCCGCAGTTGCGGCACTAGAACTGGACTTGGCTGAGGAAGTCGGTCAGATTCCGGCGCCAGACGAGCCAAGTGTGGGCGCCTTCGGTTTCGACATACTTATTGGCGATGTCTTTGGTTTTGAGCCAGGCGACGAATTGCTGATTGGCGGCCAGAAGGCCATCGCTCTTGCCGCAAGCAATCCAGAGTAGCTTGATCCTGGCGTTGTCTTTTTCGGTCAGGGCGGGGAAGGCTTCTTCGGCTTTGCCGAAAAGCATTGGCGCGCTGCTCATCGCTCCGATCCAAGCGAACTGGTTCAGGTGGCGGAGGCCGACGTAGAGGGTTTCCGCGCCGCCCATGGAGAGGCCAGCGATGGCGCGCTCGGCGGGCTTGTCGCTGACTTTGTATTGCTTTTCGGCCATGGGCAGGACCTCTTCGAGAAGGCTCTTCTCAAAGCCCTCCGTGTTCCTGACGAAGTTGCCGCCCGCGCGAACGGTGCCAGCCTTGAGGTCTTTGACCGAGAAGCCGTAGCCGAGGGGCATCACCGCGACGAAGGGCTTTTTACCGGAGGCGATCAGATTGTCGAAGATGAGATTCGCTTTGCCGACCGTGGTCCAACCGTCGGCCAGATCGCTGTAGCCGTGGAGAAGGACCAGTAGCGGATAGCGCTTGGCGGGATCGTAGGCGGGGGGCGTGTAGACGTAGAAATCGCGATTTTCGCCAGCGACTTTGGAGGCGAAGAAGTGATGGTGGACGGTGCCGTGGGGGATGGCTGTGAGTTCCCAGGGCTCGGGCTTGTCGCCGGGGATGAGGAACATGTTGGAGGGGTTGAGCGCGTTGGTCTTCATGTCGCCGTTTAGCGGGTCGATCGTGCTTACACCATCGATGCGAAAGCTATAGCCATAGATGTCGGGACGGAGGGGTTCGCTGGTGACGGACCAGATGCCCTTGTCGTCCTTGGTGGCGGGGATGGGCTTTGCGCCTTCGATTCCGACTTCCACCTTTAGGGCATTCGGGGCGCGGAGATTGAAGGTTACCGTCTTGTTCTCGTGAACGATGGGCGAAACGATGGGCTGGCCTTGGGGCTGAGCGAGGAGGAGAGCGGCACCGCAAGCGGCGACAATGGCGACACGAAACATGTTGGTAAGCATATCGAATTGTCGGTCTGTACAGTAGCCGCGAAAATCCAGCAAGACCTTCGGAAGTTGACCGATGAGAAGGTCAGGCCTTGAATCGGGCGCGGGGAAAAGAGGACAGAGATGCTTTTGGGAACGAAGATCGTGACGATCGCCGTGGGATCGGTGTTTGTCACCGCGACAGCCGGGATGTTGATTCAGGGTTCGGTGGTTCGCAAGCAGGGGATTGAACTGACGCGGGACACAATGCGGACGACCATCTTAGGTGCTGAGAACACGCGGCGGTCGGTGTCGAACATGCGGAGCGCGCGCATGTTTGACGATGCGAGACTGTTGGCGGAGATGACCGGGGTCAGCGACTATCGGCAGACGAATCTGTATAAGACTGTGCCCGTGGTGGCGGCATGGGATTCGATTGCCGAGGTTGCCAAGAAGCAGGACTACGAGTTTCGAGTGGCCGCGAACAACCCACGGAACGCTAAGAATGCACCTCGTCCGGAGGAGGCGCGCATTCTGAGCCAGATGGAGGCCAATCGCCTGGAGGAGTACTTTGAGGTTGACGAGAAGGCAAACGAGATTTTGTACGCCCGCCCGATTGTCCTGAGCCAGGACTGCATGGTTTGCCACGGGGACCCGGCTACGAGCCCGTCGAAGAATGGCAAGGATGTTTTGGGCATTGCGATGGAGGGGTGGCGCGCGGGGGACCGGCATGGCATGTTCCTGTTGCGATCGAAGTTGGACCGGGTGGACGCGGT
Organism: Bryobacter sp.; assembly: GCA_025356215.1. GTDB lineage: Bacteria > Acidobacteriota > Terriglobia > Bryobacterales > Bryobacteraceae > Bryobacter. The sequence goes on from JANXUM010000472.1 coordinate 3,395, forward strand.
GGCGCGAGCGGGGATGGCGCGGACGGCGATGTGGGTGGTTCCGCTGACGCTGGCGATTGGAATTGGCGTTTACTTTTTGATCTCGCGGATTAGCGGCAGGCTGCAAGATTTGATCCGGCAGGTGTCGGGCGGCGCGCTGGAGGTGGCAGGCGCGGTGGCGCAGATTGCGTCGGCGAGCCAAGCGGTGGCTGATGGGGCGACACGGCAATCGGCGTCGCTGGAGGAGACGTCGGCGGCGAGCGAACAGATCACGAGCATGACTCGGAAGAACGCGGAGCACTCACGGACGGCCGCGGCGGAGATGGAAACGGTGGACCAGCAGGTGCGGGCGGGGAACGCGGCGATTGGCGAGATGGCGGCGTCGATGGGAAACATCAAGGGATCGAGCGATAAAATCTCGCGGATTATCAAGGTGATCGATGGGATTGCGTTCCAGACGAATATTTTGGCTCTGAACGCGGCGGTGGAGGCGGCCCGTGCCGGGTCGGCGGGCGCGGGCTTTGCGGTAGTGGCGGATGAGGTACGGAACCTGGCGCAGCGATCGGCGCAGGCGGCTAAGGACACGGCACCGCTGATTGAAGATTCGATTCTGAAGGCTGAGGAGGGTAGCGTGAAGCTGCGGCAGGTGATGGATGCAATAGGAGCAATCACAGTGAGCTCGCGGCGGGTACGGAGCTTGGTGGATGAAGTGAAGTCGGGAAGCCAGGAGCAGGAACGCGGGATCGAGCAGGTGGCCAAAGCGCTATCGCAGATGGACCGGATTACGCAGGGCGGTGCGGCGAGCGCCGAAGAGATGGCCGCCAGTTGCATGGAGATGGCGGCGCAGGCCGAATCGATGAGCCAGACGGCGGAAGAGTTGCGGTTGGTGGTGGAGGGGTAAGTGGGTTGGCGCGGCCAGAGTCTTCGACTGGCCGCGCCGAGTTTAACTGCCCAGTGAGCTATTGGACTGGACAGGCCTCGGTGAGAGTGTGGGCGCGAGAACCATCTGTGCCGACGCCGTCAAGGAGATCCGAGAAGGTTTGCAATGGGGCTTTGGCACCCGACTTGCCGACGGCCGGGATTGCCGCCATGCGGTCATCGGCACTGAGGGAGAAGCGGGCATCCGTGGTTTGGGCCAGGTCGGTCTGGCCGTTGGGGACGCACAGGGCGGGGTGGTCAAAGGGAGCCCGCTGATAGCGAACTCGATCATCGCTGAGGGCCTTGAGGAATGCGACCAGTTGGGCTCGTTCGTTTGCGTTGAGATTCAGGCGGCGGATGTCGTTGTTGACGCCGCCTTGGGGGAAGTCACCGCCGCGATTGTAGAACTCCACAACTTGCTCCAGCGTGGCTTGGCCACCGTTGTGGAAGTAGGGGCCGGTGAATTCGATGTTGCGCAGGCCTGGGGTTTTGAAGGCGCCGGCGGTGAGGCCAGCGTCATCGGCCAGGGGCGTGACGCCAGTGCGGAAGAAGCCGGTGTCGCCGATGGAATTGTTGTTGTTATTTCGGCCGCCGACGCGCCGGTTGATGTTGGCGACGCTGGCGAGGGTGAATTCGGCACCGGCGTGACAGGCGGCACATTGGGCACGTCCGCGGAAAAGGGCTAGGCCGGCTTGCTCCTGCGCCGTGAGCGCCGCAGTGTTACCGGCGGCAAAACGATCGAAGGGGGTGTCGTCGGAGACGAGCGTGGTTTGGTAGGCCTGAAGGGCTAGGCCGAAGATCATCTGGAAGTTATCTTCAGGAGCGGTCTGCCAGTAGGCGGGGGCGAAGGCGGATTGAACCAGGGTCAGATAGGTAAGAGGCGAGGTGAAGCCAGGGCCATCGGGATTGGCGAAGGGACCGAGAACGCTGTCGTCGGCGGCGACGCGCTGGAGGCGCAGCGGGTTGAGCGCCAACATGCGCTGACCGAGGAGCTGCCAGGTTAGGCCGTCGTAAGACATCTCGACGGCGTTGGTGGGCGGGCCGACGGCTTGTGAGGCGAGGCTGGCGTTGGTGGAGCCGGTGAGCGCGAAGGTATTGAGGGCACGGCCGTCCCAGAAGTTGCGGGCGTTGAAGATGGCATTGAACACCGATGGGGCATTGCGCGCGGTGACTTGGCGGACGTTGAGACCGTTTAGATTAAAGGCGCTGGCGAGGTCGTAGCCATCGTCTCCCGAAGCGAGGTTGATCGCAGTGAACTTTCGGGGAAAGACGCCGGCGGAGCCAAAGCGAGCGGAATTGTCATGGAGGACCCGGGAGTTGTTGTTGGTGGGGTCTGTGAGGGCGTGGAAAGGGAAATCGGCGGAGGTGAGGGTGGCATTGGCCGGAAAGGCGAAGTTAGGGTTGGAGAGTTGGTTTTGCGAGCGGTGGTCGGCACCGGCGTGGAAGTGGCAGGTGGCGCAGGCGGTGCGGCCGTCGGAGCCGAGCTGCATGTCCCAGAAGAGGGCTTTGCCGAGAACGACGAGCGCCGCGTTGTCGCGTACATATTGACCGGTGCCGGTGGCTTGCGGCACGGGGACGGTCTTGAGAGAGGGCTGGGCTTGGGCGAGGCCGGCGAACAGAAGAGTGAGAGAGAAAGCAATTTTCGACATGGTGTCCTCCAGGACGGGATCAACGGCGATGGGGTGGCGGCGGGGGGCGCCGCAAATCTTCACGCTGCTTGGCGGTTAGCGTGGCGTGGAAAGCCGCGTCGGCTTTGGCTTCGGTGAGTTCAAGCTGGCCGACGAGGGGGCCAATGGGGGCGGCGAGTTGTTCAAGCTCGGCGACCGTTGCGCCACGGCGGGTTGCATCGCGCAGCTTGCGGCGCGCCTGATCGAGCTTATCTTCAAGGGGCTCAGCGGCGGAGTCGGCGGCGGTGAAGATGGAGAGGGCTTGTGATCGCTGCGCTTCTGTAAGGTTGAAGCGGCGGGTGAGGTCGCGGACGCGGCGCTCGGCGAAGGATTCGTCCTCGTGGCTGTCGTCGATGCGGCCTCGTTTGCGATCATCTTTGCGATCGCCCTTCTTGCCATCCTTGTGATCGTCCCTGGGGCGCTGAGCCACAAGGGGAAGCAGGAGAGCGATGAGGAGGAGAGCGGATCGGGTCATGACGGATCTCTTTCAGCATGAAGTGTCCAACCCGCAAATGCGAGGGGATGGCCGTAAATTGAGTGCAAAAGCAACTTTACGCGATCTTTACACAGGGGGGTCGAACTGGTATCCGAGGCCGATGCGGGTTACGAGCAACTGGGGAGTTTTGGGGTTGGATTCGAGTTTTTGGCGGAGCCAACTGATGTGGACATCGACGGTGCGGGTGGAGATGTCGGGACCGTAGCCCCAGACTTCGCGCTGGAGCTCATCGCGGGTGACGAGTTGGCCGGGGCGTTCGGCGAAATAACGGAAGAGCTGAAACTCGCGGGCGGTGAGGGCTACGAGTTGGCCGTCGCGATAGAGCTTGGCGGCGCGGAGATCGAGGCGGAGCGGACCGAATTGCAGGAAGGCGGAGAGGGAAGGGGCGGAGCGGCGAAGCAGGGCCTCGATGCGGGCGAGGAGTTCGGCCTGGTCGAAGGGCTTTGTCATGTAGTCGTCGGCGCCAATTTTGAGACCGATGATCTTGTCGGTGGTTTCGCCGAAAGCGGTGAGCATGAGGATGGGAGTGAGGATGCCGAGTTGGCGCAGATCGCGGCAGACGTCGATGCCGCTTTTGCCGGGGAGGAGGAGGTCGAGGAGGATGAGGTGGAAGTGGGCGGTGGAGGCGCGGCTGAAGGCGGTGAGGCCGTCGGAGGCGACTTCGACATCGTAGCCGGTGCGGGTGAGGCGGTCTTCGAGGGCGAGGGCAATGGCGGGTTCGTCTTCGACGAGGAGAATGCGTTGGTTCATGCGGGGATGGGCCTTAGGTGGAGTGTAACGGCGCAGCCTTGGCCTGGGGTTGAGTCAATTGTGACGCGGCCCTGAAGGGATGCCATGCGGCGGCGGACCAGGTGGAGGCCGAGGCCGGCGCCGGGGATGAGACGAGCGCGGGCGTCGCTGCCGCGGAAGAAGGGATCGAAGATGTGGGGCAGGTCTTCGGGAGCGATGCCGGGGCCTTTGTCGACAACGGTGAGCGTGAGTTGGCCGGGAGCCGGGAGGGCGGCGGAGATGCCGATCCAGGCACCGGACTTGGCGTATTTGGCGGCGTTGGCGATGAGGTTGGCGATGCAGGATTTGAGCGTGTCGCGATCGGCAAGGGCGGCGGGAAGATCGGCGGGGATGGCGGTGTCGATGGAGAGGCCGGTGAGCAGAGAGGCATCCTCGCGCAGGACGTCGGCGACGGCTTGGGCCAGGGAGACGGGTTGGAGGTGGAGGGGGGCCTCGCGGTTGGAGGCGAAGGCGAGGATTTGTTCAATCATCGTGCGGAGGCGGTGGCCCTGGTCGAGGATGAGAGCACCATAGCGGCGGACCTGTTCGGGATCGCCGGAGACGCCGTCACGCAAGTTTTCAGCTAGAACGCAGACGGCTGCGATTGGGGTGCGGAGTTCGTGGGAGAAGCCGGCGACGAAGCTGGTTTGGAGCTGGGCGATGTGATGGGCGCGGCGGGCGTTGTAGACGAGGAAAGCCATGCCGCCGCACAAGACAAGGCAGACTCCGAAGCCGGCGGCGAGGTTGCGGTAGCGGATGGCGGAGACGGCCGAGTCGAGGGCACCGGGGCGGTGGTAGGCGGCAATGCGCCAGGAGGCGTCTTCGGAGGCGGGGCGGAGGGCTAGGCGGGGCGCGCCTGGCAGGACGGCCAAGAGGTCGAGGGCGGCGGTGCTGGACGGGGGCGAGGTTTGGGGCTGGGAATCGCCAACAATGTCGTCCGCGATGGAGACGCTAAGGCGGGCATCCAGCCCCGAGGCCGTGAGGAGGAGGGTATTGAGCTGGGAAAAATAGCGGGGGGCATCGAGCTCGATGAGGATGAAGGAGGTGAGGCGGGCTCCGTCGGCGCTTTCGACGGCGCGGAAGAGGGCGGGGGCGGCGGCGGAGGCTAGCCAGGGGCGGGAGTGGCGGCGGCGGGCGGAAGCGGCGGCGAGGTCTTCGGCGTGGGCCAGAAGTTCGGCGCGGATGGAGACCAGATTAACGGGCCAAGGGATTGCGCTGAAGGAAGGGGGGGCTGGCTGGAGGCGGGCGATAGCCATGGAGCCAAGTTGAATGGTGTACAGGGTGTGGGGAGGAGCGGCGGCGGGTAGGGCGCGGGCCTTAGAGGCGAGGACGCGGTGAAGGTCGTCGAGGGAGGCGGCACTGGAAACTTGGAGGCCGCGGGTGAGGGCGGACAAATCGATCTGCACTTGGGAGCGAAGGGATTGGGCGGAATTCACCAGTGCCGCCTGCATGCGCTGTTCGTAGGCTTGGCTGAGTTGACCACTCCAGCGGTATTGGAGGGTGGCCAGGCCGAGCAGGGCGAGCAACATCACGCCAAGGATGAGGGAGGGGAGAGCCGGCTTGGGAAAGCGGGAATCCATGCTGGGGGGAACTTACATTATGAAAGAGGCCGCCCCGGGGTGGGGGCGGCCTCTTTTCGCGTTGGTGAATCCGGCAGCCGCGTTTAGCGGATGTGGATCAGGGATGGATTGCTAGGAACGTATGCGCCGTCCGCGCCAACCGCGCCGATGGCGTAGGGACGGGCGGTGCCGGCGGTGGTGGTGTCGGGCACCTGGAACTGAACGATGTAGATGCCGACGAGGCCGGGGGCCATTGTGGCGGGGCCAACCGGCGCCCCTTCATTATTGATGCCGATGATGATTTGGGCGGCAACCTGCGAGGCGTTGTTGTAGGCGCCGGGGTTGTTGGTGGAGCTGGGCGTGAGAGTCTGGCCGAGACCGGAGAAGAAGCCGATCATGGTTTCTCCGCGGAGGGCGGGATTCTCAAGGGTCATGTAAGTGCCGTCGGCCTTGATCATGACGCCGATCTTGCGGCCGGTCGAATCGGTAGTTTCGAAGATACCGGGCTGGACGGAAAAGATGCGGACGGGGACCGAACTGGAGCCGTCATTGACGGTCAGCTTGAAGGTGGAGGAGCCGAGGATGGCGTCGCAGGGCGTCTGGAAGGTGGCCTGCTCTTTGCCGCCAATGTTGGCGAGAGAGACGATGGGGGCGGTGCGGCCGCCGACCTCGATGGCCACGTTGTTGAGACGAAGCGCATAGGGGCCAACGAAGCTGTTGCCGAGCACGACGCCATTGATATTAGGCGCGATGTTAGAGCCGAAGACCGTACCGAGGCCACAGGGAACCAGGCCGTCCTGGAAACTGGCGGCGTTGGAGATTCCGGTGATGGTCGGGCCGGGGGGCAGAGCGGTGAGGCTGAAGGTGACCACACGATTGACGGCGCTTGCCGAAATCGAGATGGCCCCGGCGGTGGCGCCGGCGGTAACATTGACTGTCGCCACGCCCTGACTATTGGTGAGGGCTGAGGCGGCCGACAGCGAAGCGGAACCGCTTTGGATGGCGAAAGCGACTTGTGCGCCAGAGATGACGCGGCCTTGGGCATCAAAGAGCTGAACCGAAAGCGGTGTGGCAAAGGGCCGCCCGATTACGATGGACTGATTGTCGCCCGTGAGCTTGACGAAGTTGCCGATGGTGACGTTGTTGACGACCGTCCAGATGGTGCTGGCACTGCCAGCGCTGGTGCGGATCTTAACTTCGCCTGGGGAGGAGCCGAAGCGGACTAGGAAGGAGAAGTCGCCATCGGCGTTGGTGTTGTTGAAGAGGGATTCGATGGTCGCGTCGCCGGAGATGACCTCAACGCGAACCGTGACGCTGGATAGCCTGTTACCAAAGGTGTCGGTAACGGTGCCGCGCAAGGCAAGAGGCGTGAGACTGCCGGGGCCGCCAGACTGATTGTCGCCTTGCTTTTTGACGATCACGCCAGGGGCGCCAGCGGTGACTTCAAGATTGAAGAAGAAAGGGCGGCCGGGGCTGGTGCAATTTCCAACGCAGGCGCGGAAGGTGGACTGGCCCAGCTTATTACCCGCCTTCAGGTTGCAGGAGACCTCGCCATTGGCGTTGGAAAGGCTGTTCTGCAGACAGGTGGCGGTGATGCCCGTGTCGGGGTCGTTCCCGGTGGTGCCGGAGAAGCCGACGTTGATGATGGGCGAACCAAAATTCGAGAACGTGCCGCTGGAGATGGTGGCTTTGACCGCGCCGGAGACCGTACCGCCGGCGGGCACGCGGATGGTGGACCCTTCAGCCGGGCTGATCAGGGTGATGTTTGGCGGGCTGGCGGGTAGGAGAAGCGGGGGAGGACCGTTGGCGGGGTAAGCCGTCATCGTGAAGTCCACAGAGCCATTGGCGGAACTGGCGCGGACGATGGAAGCGCGAGGGCCGTTGAAAGCGTCGTTGTAGAAGAGGTTGGACCCGAATTGAGTCTGGGCCAAGCCTCGGGAATCGGTGACCGAAGAGGTGAGCGTGACATTGCCGTCACCGGAGGAGACCGACCAGGAGACGGTGACGCCGGGCTGGGGGTTGCCGGAGCCATCACGAACGAGAACGGTGAGGGCTTCGGAGGCCAGGAACTGGGCGAACATGATCTGGCCATTACCGGAAACGATCTCGATGGGAAGTGGGCCGGTGGTGCCTCCGCCCGTGCCGCCGGTGCCGCCACCGCCGCCCGGGCTGGTGACATTAATCGTAAAGGTCTGGCCTTGGGATCCACTGGTGGAGGCGGCGACAGTGGCTGTGCCAGTGGCGGTGGGCGCAACATAGCTGATCATCGCGTAGCCGTCTTTGTTCGAGATGGCGGCAGTGGAGTCAAGTTGCAGGCCGGTAGTGTTAGTTGTGAAGTTGACAGTGACACCGCTCAAGGGACGAGCCGCGCCATCGAGGACACGTACTACCAAGGGACGGCCTTTTTGACTGGCCAGTACGGACTGCGAGGGATTGATGATGATGAGGCTGAAGGGGATGCCGGTGGGTGCCTTGCCGGTAAAAAACATCGGGCCGATGAAAGTGGGCTGAGTGAGGATGTTGTTGAGAGTGTTGGTCTCGAGACTGACACGCGAAATGGAGTTGGTCGAGTTGGAAAAGAAGTAGCGGTTGGTGGGCTGCTCATCGGAAGTGATGAGGTATTTACCGCCGGCGAGCGGGCCGCTGCCGGCAAGATCGGCCTGGACCGGATTGGAGAGAGGCGTGACGAGGCTCCCCTTGAAAACAGTGTTGCTGACGCCAACGTAGTACAACGCACTGGAGTTGGAGATGACCTTGAAGCGCTCGGCCACCGCGTTGGGAATACTGGCGGTAGAGATGGTGCGGGAAACGATATCGACCACGTAGATCTGAGTGGTGCCAATGACGGCGCAGGCGACAACGGCGCGGCTGCCGTCGGGGGTGAATTGTGTCTTGAGGCAGTTAGACCCGCTGGTGACGATGTCGGCACCGATCTGGGTGAGGGCGTCACGACCGTCGATTTCGAGAATGCGATTTTGCGCGGTTACGTAGACTAGGCCGGTGGGGCCGACGACAACCGAGTTGGCGCCGTTGGGGATCGCGAGGGTGCTGGCAATGGAGTTGTTGGAGAGATTGATGGCGACAAGAGTTCCATTGTTGTTGAGGATGTAGGCGCGATTGGAGTCGAGCGAGAAATCGATGTCGATGGGTGTGCCGCCGGTGTTGATACCGGTAATCTCCTGGTCGTTGGCCGTGTCGTAAATGCGGAGGGCTTGGCTTAGGACAAACAGGCGACGGCCATCGGGCGAGATCTTAGCCGTAGAGATGTTGGGCAGAGACCGCGAGACGGTTTCGGCATAGGGAAAGGTGCCACTGTAAACAGTGATGGACTTGGTAATGCTTTTGGAGAAGACGTAGAACTTCTGGCCATTGGGATGCCAGACGGCCTCGAAGGCAAGGGAGTCGGCTGCAAAGGTGCCCAATTGAGTGAAGGGTTCCGGGCTGTAGATATAGCCGGTGGTGGCGCCGGAGTTTTCCTGCGGCAGGACGACGACGTTCGAAGCGGATGCGGGCAGAAGCCACAGGCAAGCGAAGGCCGATAAGGACAATAGAAACTTAAACATAGGGGATCCTCTTCAGAACGAAAGAGATGGCAGGACGCAGCACTCTGATCTTAGCAGATTGTGTAACATCGGTAAAAAGAAAATCGGGGCGAACTTGCGTTCGCCCCGAAGTTGTTTACAAACTGACTCGAAGTTAGTTGTCGAGGGCTTCAGCAGCCGCAGCACCGGTCCGGCGGCCCAGGATGTCAGCGACATTCTTGGGATCGAGGATCAGAGCAAGGTAGCCGTGCGCGGTCTGGAGGTTGGATGGATCGCTGATGAAAGCGAAGCCGTGCGCCCAACGGAAGTTGCACGAGATGATGATGTAGCCCTGGAATCCAACGACGGGCTGGATGCCATAGTCCGGACCACCGAAGAGCAGGTTGAAGGTTGCAACCTGACCGGAGGGGAGGGACTTGCTGAAGGACTGGGGCGTGGGATCGATGCCGCCGCCTGCGGTGGTTCCGTAGAAGAACACCTTGCAGATGCCGGTTTCATTGATCGTGCCGAAGGGATCCTTCGAGGTGTTGGCCACTGCGACGCCGGTGTTGAAGCCGGTGACGCTGCTCACGAACGGATAGAGCAGGTTGGTGGCGCAGTTGGTGATCGTGAAGATCGGCTTCAGCGCTTCAGGCGAGCTGAGCACGAAGCTGGGGATCGAAGGGTAGCCATTGCCGCCGGTGGTGGCGATCGGAGCATAGTTGCCCGAAACGTTGGCCACAACGGAGGTGTTAGCGTCGGTCACGATGCTGGTGGTGGGCACGAAGGCGATGGCGACGAGGAAGTCGAGGCGATCGATCGTGTTGTCATCAGCGCGGAGGACTTCCCAGAAGAAGGTTCCGGTACCGTCGGAGGCGATGGTGACCTGCATGTAGCCAGCAGTGGCACCGCTGTTGATGCCGTTGTAGGCGGCACCGAGATTGGCGAAGCCAGGAGCGGTGATGCCTTGAACGGTCGAGTTGGTGGAGTACAGAATGGTGCTGCTGTTGGCGGTGAAGCCAGCCGAAGACTCACCGTTGGCGCTGGCCACGGAGACCGCGTAGGCGCTGGCGGGAGCAGCCGAACCCTGACCGTAGGAGGTGGTGGTGCCACCGAGAACGAAGCCAGTGACGGGCTGAGCCGAGACGTAGACGCGAACCGCCGACGGAACACCGACGAAGCGGGCGCGCAGACGGGTGCCGTTGGAGGCGATGCCGGCCGCGTTCAAGCTGTTGTTGGTGCTGAAGGTGGTGTTGTAGAAGCCAGATTCGTTGTTGTAGTTAACCGTCGGGTTGGACTGACCGAAACCATTGGCGTAGAACTGGTTGTAGATTGCGTCATAGGTGTCGAGGTTGCCAGCGAAACCGCGTCGCTTGAACGACACGCCGTAGGCTTCCGCGTAGCGCAGGACGCCAGTGGAGCCGTTGATGCCGCTGGGGAGGACAACGGAAGTACCGGTGGTGACAAAAGCACCAGCGGAGCTAACGTTCCAGCCCAAGCACTGAGCGTAGGGACCGCCGGAGACGGCGTCAAAGGTCAAACCCTGCTGAACGAAGCCGACCGTGCCCTGAGCGTTGTTGAGGACGAGGTTGGCGGGAGGATTCTGGATCGAGATAAACGCATTGATCTGGCCGTTGACCTGGAAGGAGTTGGCGACCTGGATGCGGATGTTCTTGATACGGAAGATGCGCGAACCTGCACCCTGGAAGGTGCCGGGCTGAACGACCGGAACGCCCACAAAGGTGATGGTGGAGGTGTTGGCAAAGCCGCCGCCCACGCCATACTGACCCTGGAACACGTTGATCGGCACGCTAGCGGGAGCGCCGGTCGCGGTGGCGGGTACGCCACCTGCAGGATAACCAGCTCCAACTGCGATACCGTTGTTGAAGAAGTAGTTCATGCCGGTGCAAACACCAGCCGCGCCGATCGTGCCACTGGTGGCCGAGCAGGGATTCTGGTTGTTGATGTTGGCAACGTTGGTGGTGGGGTTGGTGGGCTCATCGATGAACAACAGCGCGTCCGTGAGGTTGGTGCTCGTGAAGATGCGGTTGGTGATGGTGGTACCGGCAACCGTTACCGAGATGTTGATCGCGGGAACGGTGGGGTTGGAAATCGGCACAAACGGGGCGTTAGCCGCGCTCAGACCGGGGTTTGCCACAACTCCGCTCGCGGGCACGCCCTGGGGCGGGTTACCGAGGTTGGACTGAGTTGCGTTCGGGCCGATGGAGTTTCCACCGGTGCAGGTGATTACGATATCGCCTACAAGTTCACGCAAACCTTCGACGCGAACGACGAGGGGCGAAAAACTGGTATTGCAGACGAAGGGATTACTATTGTTCTGCGCGTTGGCGCTGTTGCCCATTCCGAGGAAGGACGCAACGGCCGCGGCAGCAAACAACATTTTACGAAAATGCGACATTTGCTTCTCCTTGTGAAGTTTAGTCATGACTTTAATTTTTGAATTGACGAAGTTCTCTTTCAACCTGAGCCTCTTTGTACTACTTGTGTTACTACGACTCATGGCCGAAGCGACTTCTTGCTTTAAATCTAATGCTCTGTGCTCGCGGGATTCCACGTCGCTGTGATGAAAGCCGCCTGTTACTTTTCAGACATACCACTAGTAGCAGAATCTTGCGGGGGGAGTCAAGCAAAAAGTCAGCAACTCTCTGAAAGCGCATGAGTTAGGCTCGCCAGAGGGGTCTTGATGTGTCATTTGGACACAGGTGGAAGCGATTTGCGCCGTCAATTCGACCCACTGGCACCATAAACATTAACGAACTGCAATGATGGCTGTATTTGAATCGATGCCGTTGATGCGCAGGAGAATGGCTTGGTCGAGACCGGGAGGAGCTGCGACGGGAACGGTGACATTGAGCTGGTAGAGGCCGATGAAGCCGGGCGTGAGGCCGCTGAAGAATGGGATTAGTTCGCGTCCATTGAGGACGACTGTAACGGGCATGGTGGTAGTGCTGAGGCCGTTGGACTGACGGGCGACGGCACCGAGTCCGGTGGCGAAGACGACGATGGCTTGGCCGCGCACGGCTGGGTTGGAGGGAGAGTTGATGGTGCCGTCCTGGTTGAGCACGGCGGCGGAGCGGCGGGCATCGAGCTGGAAAATGCCGGGGGCGACATCGCCAAGGTCGAGAGGGAGCGTGAGGTCACCGTAAGGCGAGCGGAGGCGCAAGGTGTGTTGGCCGGCGAGGGTGTCGGATGGGATACCGGTGTTGAGTTGGAATCCGTTCGAGAAGAAGATGGGGATGGCGTTGCCGTCGAGTTGGACTGAGGAAGTGGCATTGGCGGCCAAGGGCAGACCGGCCCCAAAGACGCTGACGATTCCGCCAGCACCGAGGCGGGCGGAGAAACTAGCGGCGTTGAGAACATCGGTGGAGTTAGCAGTGAGCTCCTCTGGAGCAAGGGACCAGGCATCGCCACCGGCGCGGGAGACGCGATAGGCGGTGGCGGCGGCACCGCTAACGATGGTACGGGAGGCCGGGTTGCCGAGGCTGGTGAATTGGAGGATGTAGTCGGCGGCGGGCACGGCCAGTTGATAGCCGGGGGCGGTGCCATCGCAGGCTTGGAGGCGGAAGTCTCCGGTGGCGGCGGTGGAGGAAGCGCTAGCGAAGCTGGAGGGCCAAGAAGCGGACGGGGCGCAAGGAGCGCCGGAACTGGCCAAGGTGAAAGCTGTGGCGGCGGCGGCGAAGAAGGCGTTGGTGGAGGCACCAGTGGGGGTGAAGACGAGGGCGGCGACGGGCTTGGCGGTCCAGGCCGCACCGGCGGCGGGGAAGCCACCGAGATATTGCGATAGGAGGGTGAAACCGAATTGAGGATTGGGGTCGTAGATGGCGAGGTCTCCGGTGGCTGTGACTCCGTAGGCGGTGACGAAGTGGACGCCGACGGATTGGCCGTTGCGCGAAAGCTGGAGGCCGACGATGGTGGGATTTCCGTTGGAGGCCCAATCGCGGATGGAGGGCAATGATGGATCGGCGAAGGCGAGATTGAGGACGCCGCTCGAATAATTCGAGACGCGGAAAAGGTTGGGCTGAGGGTCTCCGCCGGAATCGAGGAATCCATCGCAGACCTGGACGTTGTTGGCGTCAAGGGCGCAGAAGGCGCGGAGATAGTTATGGAGCGAGACTGTATCGGCGAGGCCGTTGTCGACCGGGACTTGACCGCGTTGCTGGTAGAAACGGACGACGCCAGCCATGGCGGCGACGAGTGAGCCCTTTTGGGCAAGCGGGGCGGAGGTGCCGGCGTAGGTACCGTCGACGGCTTGGGTGATCGAGGGAAAGTCCGTGGGTACTTGGGCGGCGGCGCGGGCGCTGAAGGTGACCACCTGACCGCCAATATCGACAGTGACAAGAACGATGCCGGCTTGGGCGGGCAGGCGGACGCGGATGTCGGCGGTGCCGTCGGCGGCGGTGACGGACGTGAAGGATACGACAGTGGCGCCGGGAGAGGCTTCCACTCTCGGGGCGATGCCGGAGATGGCGTTGCCGGCGCTGTCGCGAAGGGCGACACGGAGAGGGGCGGCGAGGATAGTGGCTGGCGCACCGGATTGAGAATCGCCGGAGAGCTTGGTGAGGGCGGGCTTGAGGTCGGCGAGGGCGCGGACGGTGTAGGAGCCGTCGACAAAAGACTTGGCGTCGGAGAGATCTGTGGCGCGGAGCGAGACGGCGCCGGCGCGGGCGTTGGCGGCGACGACGCTTTCCCATACGTAGGACCCGTTGGCAGCGACAATGTCGAATGAGTCCGCCGTGGCACCAGTTCCGGTAGTGACGCGGACGCGGGTGTTGGCTGCAAATCCGCCGACGGCAACACGGTAACGGGCACCGGGGAGCAGCGACGAAGGCGTAACGGTAATTGAGGGCTTGCGCGCTTTGTCGATGACGCGGACGGCCGTACCGGGGGAGGATTCGAGGAAAGCGCCTTCGAATTCCTGCCGGGTAGCGCCCGAGGTGAGGAACTCGTCCGTAAGCGGAGCGCCGATCGAACCGGAGGCGAGGCCGAGCTCGGTGTATTTGGCACCGATGGGACCGGTAGTGACGAAGGTTCTACCGTTCAACAGGCCGCCGTTATGTAGAAACACAGCACCGGATCGGAAGAGTTGGGTTGAGATTGAGGCACCGGTGAAGGAGACATTGGGTGAGGCCTCGCTGAGCGGGGGACCGAGAACGCCAGCCTCTTGAGAGAGCAAAAGCCAACGCGCGAGGATGGCGCCGCCGACGTAGCGGACGGGGGAACCGGCGAGGGCGCCGTTTTCAAAGAGTTGAGTGCCGCCGGAGTTGGCGTCGGCGAGGGGATAGCCGAGGACACCGGCAACACCGCCGAGGGAATCGGAAGACGCGAGCAGAGCCCCGGCCAGAAGGAAGGCGATGGGGCTGGAATCGGCCTTGGCGATCAGAACACGGGCACCGCCGGGAAGGGCGATGGCCTCCTGGGTGTAGCCGCCACCGCTGCGTTTGACGGGGGTGGCGATGGGCGAGCGAAGCGTTAAGCGGTTGCGCTGGGCGGCGTCGAGAAAGGTCTGGGCGATGGCCTGGGTGGGCGCGCCTTCACCGAGGGCGCAGCACTGGGAGGCGACAAAGATGGTGACTGCGGGGCTGGTTTTGCCTTCGCTGGTGGCGGTGACCAGGGCGTTGCCGCCGCCGACGGCGCGAACGGTGACGCGCGAGCCGGTGCCGGTGATCGTGGCGACTTTACCGTTGGTAGTGGACCAGAAGACGTCGCGATCGGTTACCGTTTCTCCGGCGTTGGTTTGGAGCGTGACATCGAGGGTGATGGTCTGCCCGGCTGTGAGGCGGCGGGGGTTGTCGCCAGCAATGGCGACGGCGGCGACGGCGTTCTTGAGCACCGGGATGCCGTTGAGGGCGTATTCCATGGTGCCGCCTTCAAAGCTTTGGCGGCGGCGACCGTCGGAGAGGATGGTCTCATCGCCGAGGGGCAGACCGAGGAAGCCGGCTGGGCCTTGGTTGGCGGCGTAGAGGGCTTGGACAGCAGGCCGGACAAAGATGACGCGGCCGGAGAAGGTGCCGGAGGTGAGAACGTAAATCGCGCCGTTGCCGAAGATTTGGTAATTGGCTTTGAGGCCGAAGCGGGAGGTGACAGAAGTGAGGCCACTGTAGGGCGGGCCGATGGTGGTGAAGCCAATTGACTTCCAGCGGGTGAAGACGGGGTCGGCAATGTTGAACTGGGTTTCGGTTCCGTTGTCGTTGGGCGGGCTATCCCACAGGAAGATAGCGTAGTTCTTGTCGAAAGTTTGATAGCTGCCGGCGAGGAATTGCGTGCCGCCGGTCGGTACGGAAAAGCGAGAGGTGTCGATGTTGGGATATCCAGCAACCCCAGAGCCGATGCTGGACTGGGTGTAGATCTGGTAGAGGGGTGAGCGGACCTGCCGGACGGCGTTATTGAGGCCGACGGTGAGATCGGGGACGGCGGGACGGATGAGAGCGGATTTGAGGCCGGTCTTGGCGGGATCCTGAAATTCCTGGCGGAAGCCGCCGGTGCCGAAAGCGGCGACTTCGGTGAGGGGGACAACATTTACGAAGTTGAAGAATTCATCGCGCTGGTAGGCGACTTGGAATTCATTGCGGATCGTATCGTTGGTAGCGCCTTGCCCCACAAGGATCACTGTTTGCGAGAAAGCCGCTGAGGCGAGGCCGAGAAGGAGGCAGAGCTTGGGCATGTGAGTGGGTTGGATCTGGCACATCGAGATCGGCAAGTAGGGTAACACGCGCCAGCGCGGGGGAGTTTCGGTGAGCTGAGCCCTATTGGTCCTTGATGATCTTATTGAGGCGCTTGAAGCGGGAACGAAGCTCATCGCTGGCCTCGACAATTTCCGGAGTGTCGTAGATGACGCGCGGGGTGATGAAGATGACCAGCTCGGTGCGCTCTTTGGATTTGGAGCGGCTGCCGAAGGCGCCTCCGATGACGGGGATCTTGTGGAGCCCTGGAATGCCGGAGGTGGAGTAGGTGTCGGATTCGGTCATGATGCCGCCGATGGCGATGGTGTCGCCATCCTGGACGGTGACTTGGGTGGAGACGGTGCGCTGTGAGAAGGAGGGGGACTGAATGGCGGAGCTGGCGGCGGGCGCTTGGGGCGAGCTGACCTCCTGATTGACGACGAGGGTGACGATAC
>JANXUM010000492.1 GCA_025356215.1 Bryobacter sp.
GTGAATGCTGGAGGCGTTCCCGAATACGTCACGATAGACGGGCAGCATGGCGTCAAGCACGGGAGCGCTGAGCGGCGTGGTGGCATTGTGATCGAAGTAGCCGCGCATGATTTTATTATCCCCGGAGCGCTATCCGCGGCGCACGGGTATCGAATCGCGCAGGCCGAGGCTGGAGTAGATTTGACGCGTCGCGTCGGAGCGGTTGAGCGTGTAAAAGTGGATGCCTTTGACACCGTTGTCGAGCAGGTCGCGAGACTGCTCGGTGGCCCAATGGATGCCTACATTGCGTACGGCGGTCGCGTCGTCCTGCGCGCGTTGAAGGGCCTTGGTGAGGCGGGCCGGGAAGTGGGCACCGAGCGCGAGTTGTGCCATGCGCTTCATGCCGGACAAGGAAGTGACGGGCATGATGCCGGCGATGATCGGAACCCGGATGCCGGCCAGTTCGCAGCGCTCACGGAAGTCGTAGAAATCGCGATTGTCGAAAAAGAGCTGGGTGCAGATGTAGTCGGCGCCCTCGTCCACCTTGGCCTTGAGATGATCGAGTTCGTCCAGGCGATTGGGAGTCGCGGGGTGACCCTCCGGGAAGCCGGCGACGCCGATGCCGAAGCCGCGTTTGTCGGGATGCGCATCGCTATCGTTGAACTTGCGAATGAAACGGACCAGATCTCCAGCTTGCTGGAAGGCGTCGTTGGCCTTGACGTAGCCGGTGAGGTCGCGGGGCGGATCGCCGCCGAGAGCAAGGATGTTGGAGACGCCCGCCTCGGCGTATTTTTCGAGGATGGACTGGATGTCGGCGGCCTGGTGGCAGACGCAGGTGAGATGAGGCGTGGGATCGAGATTGGTCGTCTTCTTGAGGCGGACGACGAGGTTGTGTGTCAGCTCGCGAGTGCCGCCGCCAGCGCCGTAGGTGACTGACACGAAGGATGGATGTAGCGTCTCGAGCGAGGCGATGTTCTCATAGAGCACGAGGGAATCGGCTTCGGTCTTGGGCGGGAAGAACTCGAAGGACAGGGTGGTAGAGTCGGCGGCGAAAATATCGCGAATGTGCATGGAAACCTTTATTCTAACGAATAAGATGATTACTCTCCTGACAGACTTTGGGACGGCGGATCACTTTGCGGGCGTGATGAAGGGTGTGATCGCGGGTATTGCGCCGGGAGTCGCGGTGGTGGATCTTTCGCATGAGGTGCCGTCGTTTGACGTGGCGGCGGGGGCCTTTTTGCTGTCGCAGAGTTGGCGCTACTTTCCGCGGGGTACCGTGCATGTGGCGGTTGTGGACCCCGGGGTGGCAAGTGAGCGGCGGGGGATTCTCGTTGAGGCCGAGGGGCATCTGTTTGTCGGTCCGGACAACGGCATCTTCTCCTTTGTAATGAACGAGAGGGCGCGTGTTTTGGAGAAGCCCGCCTATTGGTTACCCACGGTGAGTGCGACGTTTCACGGGCGTGATGTTTTTGCGCCTGTGGCGGCCTACCTGGCGACCGGCGTGAAGCCCGCGCAGATGGGGCGCTCGATTCGAGATCTTTATCAATTGCCGGGGCTGGTCCCCTTTGCGAACGGGACTGGCGCGTGGCAGGGTTGTGTATTGCACGTCGACCGTTTTGGCAACGCGATCACCAACTTTTCGGTTGCGCAGTTCCCCGACCTTGGGGAGCGTGAGTTTGAGCTGGGCGGGGCGAAGCTTGCGGCACGTACTTACGCCAACTGCCCGGGCGGTGAGCTGTGCGTCGTTGGCGGGTCGAGCGGCTATTATGAGATCTCGATGGCGAGGGCGAGCGCTGCCGTGCGGACGGGTTTGCGTCCTGGGTCCACGCTTGAATTGAAGTTGAGTTAGGAGGACTGCGATGCCCGAGTTGCCAGAGGTAGAAGCGGTGGTGCGCCGCTTGCGCGAGGCGAGCGTGGGGGCTCGAATTTACAGCGCGCATGTCGAGCGGCGGGGGACGATCGCGCCGCAGCATCCCGACGATTTTGGGGTGCTTGGCGGGAAGACCGTGACAGCGGTGCGGCGGCGGGCAAAGTATATATTCGTCGAGCTGTCAGGTGGCCATTGTGTGCAAGTGCACCTGCGGATGACAGGGAATTTGTACGTGCTGCCAGACTATCGCTTCTTGCCGGCGAGTGCGAGGGTTTGGTTTCGTCTGAAAGATGGGCGGGCGATTGTGTTTGCCGACGGACGGGCGCTGGGCAAGGTGAACCTTGTTTCTCTTGCCGAGGTTACAGCCTTGGAGGCGGGCCTGGGGCCGGAGCCGCTGGAAGACGCGTTTACGCCGGCAGTCTTAATGGGAATCTTGAAGAATTTGCGGGGACCTGTGAAGCCCGCGCTCATGGATCAGAAGCGGATTGCCGGGATTGGGAACATCTATGCCAGCGAAGCGTTGTGGCATGCGAAGATCGACCCGCGGGTGGCGGCCGGGGCGGTGCCGACGCGCAAGGTGACTGTGCTGCACCGCGCAATCGTCAAGGTGCTGACCGAGGCGGCGGCGAGCGCGTACACGGAGTATTCGATGCCGGGGACTGCGGTGGAGAGCGAAAGCTTTGGAGTGGCTGTTTATGGGCGGAAGGGTGAGGCTTGTTTGCGGTGCGGGAAGGAAGTGTTGCGGATCGTGCAGGGCGGACGGAGCACGTTCTTTTGCGCGGGATGTCAAAGGTAGACGACTCCCGTAAACTCGGGGAGACCATGCTGAGTCACAAAGAGGATCTTCGATACGCACTCGCGCAAGGCGTGTTGGTCATTGACGGCGCGATGGGTACAGAGCTTTTGCGCAAAGGGGCGAGTCTGGAGCGCGGTCTTGATTCGATGAATTTGACGCACCCATCGTGGGTTGGCGAGGTGCACGAGTCTTATATGAACGCTGGCGCGGACATTCTTTTGACAAACACATTTGGCGGGAATCGCGGGCGATTGCAGGCTGTCGGTATGGCCGATTCGCTACTCGAGATCAACCAGGCAGGCGTGCGGCTGGCGAGGGCGGCCGCCGGTGCGAATGCCTGGGTGGCGGGCTGCGTTGGACCCGGTGGCGGCAGCTATTTGAACTATCTCGAGCAGGCTCAGGTCCTGCACTCGGCCGGCGTCGAGCTATTCGTGCTTGAGACCTTTCTCGACATTGACGAATTGGGCGCGGCTGTTTGCGCTTGCCGTGCCGTTGATGGCGAGATCGTCATCGCCGCCCACGCCACGCTGGGCGAGGACGGCGACGCGCCCAGCCTACTGATCGAGCGATTCAACGATTGGCCGGTCGACATCGTTGGTCTCAATTGTTCATTTGGCCCAGGGCCCATGCTGCGCAGCATCGAGAAGATTTTGGCGCATTCGAAGAAGCCGGTGAGCGCCATGCCCAGCACCGGATACGGCTGCACGCCCGAGGAATTCGGCGCTTACGCTGAGCGGTTTTTCGCCCTCGGCGTCCGCCTCTTTGGCGGCTGCTGCGGCACGACCCCCGCGCACATTGCTAAAATCGCAGCTTCCTCCAGTGATCACAGACCTAATTGAAGTAAACGCTGAAAATCCCGATCCGGGTGCGATCCGGCGCGCCGCGCTGGTGATTCGTGAAGGTGGGGTCGTCGCGATCCCCACGGACTCTCTCTACATGCTGGTTGCCGACCCGTTCAACTTGAGCGCCGTCGGCAAGGTGTTTGCCGCCAAGGGCCGCGAGAGCACGCGCAGCCTGCCGTTGCTGGTGAACGACATCATGATGGTGGAGGATCTGGCCAGCGAAGTGACCGTTCGCTTCCAGTTGCTAGCGCGCCGTTTTTGGCCAGGTCCGCTGACGATCATCGTTCCCGCCTCGGCCAAAGTACCGTTGAAGCTGACCGGGAACACCGGACGCCTGGCGTTGCGGCACACCAAAAGCGTCGTCGGTAACGCTTTGATCGAATTCTTGTCGATGCCATTAATTGCGACGAGCGCCAATATGAGCGGAGTCCCAACCTGCCGTAGCGGCATCGAAGTATTTGGCAATATGGACGGGCGCTTGGATCTTGTCGTCGACGGCGGACATTGTATCGGCGAAGGCGCCACCACAATCGACATCACAGAGCCGTACTGGAAGCTCATCAAACAAGGAGCGATCGAAGAAAGCGAGATCGCCGAAATCTTAAAGGGGAATTGATGCAATATACGCGACTGGGCGCTACGGGACTGAAGGTCTCAAGGATCTGTTTGGGGACGATGACTTACGGCTCCAAGCAGTGGAGGCCTTGGGTGTTGGAAGAGGCCGAGAGCATTCCACTGATCGCCAAGGCATGGGAATTGGGGATCAATTTCTTTGACACCGCAGACATGTATTCGCTCGGTGTGAGCGAGGAGATTTTGGGTAAGGCGATTCGCGAGATCGGCATTCCGCGCGACCGCGTCGTGATCGCCACCAAGCTGTTTAACCCAATGGGGCCGGACCCGAACGAGAAGGGGCTGTCACGCAAGCACTTGCGCCATGCCATGGACGACAGCCTGCGGCGGCTGAAGATGGATTACGTCGATCTCTATCAGATTCACCGGCTCGATCACGAAAGCAGCGCCGAAGAGATCATGGGCGGGATGGACGATGTGGTTCGCCAGGGCAAAACCTTGTATGTCGGCGCCTCGTCGATGTTCGCCTGGCAGATGGCAAAGCTGCAGTATGCCGCCGAGCGCGCGGGCGGGGTGAAGTTTGTCACGATGCAGAATCACTACAACCTTGCTTATCGCGAGGAAGAGCGCGAGATGATTCCGTTCTGCGTCGATCAAGGGCTGGGGATTTTGCCGTGGAGCCCGCTGGGCCGGGGATTGCTGACCGGTAGCATCAAGCGCGATTCGAAGGAATCGTTGCGTGCGCAGACCGACGACTACGCCGTGAAAATGTACTCTCGTGAAAGCGATTTTGCGATTGGCGAGCGCGTGGCGGAGGTGGCTGTGGCGCGGGGCATCTCTCGCGCCAGCGTGGCCTTGGCCTGGCTTCTGTCACGGCCCGGGGTAACGGCGCCGATCGTGGGCGCCAGCAAAGTGAAGCACATTGAAGACGCCGTGGCGGCGCTGGACGTGAAGCTGGAGCCGAGCGAGAATGCGCGGCTTGAGGAACTGTACGAGGCGCATCCGATCCTGGGCCATAGCTGATGGATTCTCTGCTGCCGCTGATTACGCAATACGGTTATCCGCTGCTGGCGCTGGTGGTCTTTCTTGAGGCGATCGGTCTGCCTGTACCAGCGGCACCGGCTCTGTTGGCGGCGGGGGCGGCGGCGGCCAAGGGGATTCTCGATCCGTGGCAATGTTTGGGCGTGGCCCTGGCGGCGATGCTGTGCGGCGATGTCTTGTTGTTCCTACTGGGCCGATGGACGGGGTGGTGGCTCTTGGGAATCCTCTGCCGCGTGTCCATCAACCCTGAGGCTTGCATCTATTCAAGCGCCGCCCAGTTTTATAAGCGCGGGCGGGTGGCGCTGCTGATCGCGAAGTTCTTGCCTGGATTGAACACGATGGCCCCGCCGATCGCCGGCAGTATGAACATGCACCCACTGGTGTTCTTGCGTTACGACCTGGGCGGCGCGCTGTTGTACGTGCTGGTGTACGGCCTGGTTGGCTTCAGCTTTAGCGGTGCGATCGGGGCCATTGCCGAGTGGCTTGGAACCCTGGGGCGAGCGCTGGGCTTTATTGTCGCTCTTGTGTTTGGCTCCTACATCGCGTGGCGCGTGTGGCGCGGCTATCGCGCGCGCAAGTTGGACCCGATCGAGCGGGTTAGCGCCGCCGAGTTGGCGGCGATGATGAACGAAGATATTCTGATCGCGGACGTTCGCAGCCATGGCTACTACGATGAGCGCGCCGAGCGCATCCAAGGCTCCATCCGGATTGAACCGAACCGTTTGCCGGAGGCGATTGCGGCGCTGCCGACCGACAAGCGCGTCTATCTTTATTGCAGTTGCCAAAGCGAGGCTACCAGCCAACGCGTGGCGGAGATCTTACGCGAGGCCGGCCTTGAGGCGCGTGTGTTGCAAGGTGGATTGAGCGGCTGGAAAAAAGGCGGGCACCCTATGGAAAGGGTGCCCGCCGAGGACGTCGTTCATTTACCGAAGTTCGCTTAGCCGTTGAGCCCGGCCAGCACGCCGCGCGCGTAAGCCAGGCTCTTGGCCATGCCGGCGACGGGGTTGTCGGCGTTGATCTCGTACTCGAGCATCACGCCGCCGCTGTACTTCATCTTCTGGAGAAGCTTAAAGATCGCCACGATCGGTAGCTTGCCATCGCCTACTTCGCACTGAGTGTCTTTGCCCATCGGATCCTTGAGGTCCTTGAAGTGCATGTCGAGCAGGCGTGGGCCGGCCATCTCAAGAGACTCAAGGACATTCTTGCCGGTGCGCGATTCGTGCCCGATGTCGCAGCAGACGCCGACGCGCGGGTCCATGTTTTTGACGATCGGCAACACGTCCTGAATGCTGGGGAAGTTCTTGTCTTCTGGCCCGTGGTTATGGACGGCAACCTTGATGTCGTATTCCTTCACGAACTTTTCAAGCTTGACCAGGATCTTGGCCGTGGGCATCGACACCATCAGCGGCATCCCCGCGTTCTTGGCGTATTCAAAGTAGTGTCGGATGTCGGCGTCGTCTTCCTTAGTGAAGCTAAAAGTGCCTCCGCCGATCACCTTCAGGCCCGCCGCGTCAAACTGCTTGCGGCCCTTGACCACTTCCTCGGGCGAGAGGATGTAGGGCAGGTGAAATTCCTTGATGTTGACGTAGGTTACGCCAAGCTGTTTGAGCGCTTTGATGGCCAAGCCGCGCTGGAACTCGCGCAGTGAATAACTGGCGACGCCAATCTTGATCTCATGGGCTTCTGTGGCGGCGGCCGGGGCGGCGGCGATGGGTGCGGCGGCGGCGAGGCCGACGGTGGTGGACTGGGCGAGAAAGGAGCGCCGATTTGTCATGCCGCTATTCTATGACAGACGCAACCTGCACGAGGGCGGCGGCTTCGCGGTCGACAAGTTCGAGAAACGCCTTGGCCGCGTGACTCAGCGCGCGGCGCGCTGGATACACCAGACGTATCTTGCGCTCGACGTTCAGTTCTTTGACGCGAACCTCGCACAGGGCACCGGAGGCGATCTCCGGTTCGACGCACATCTTTGGCAGAAACGCGACGCCCTCGTTGCGCTGCACCATCCGGCGGATGGTCTCCACCGTCGGCATTTCCACGTCCATGTTCAACGGCACGCGATGGCGTTGGAATTCGCGCAACACGATTTCGCGATAGGGGCTTAAAACATTGTGGGCGATGAATGTTTCCATCCCCAATTCTGTAATCGAGACTTCGGTGCGGGCGGCGAGGCGGTGTTCGGGCGCCACGACAAAGATCAATCGGTCGGTGTAGATCACCGTCGAGACAAGGCGGTCGTCACCGGGATCGAAGGAAATCAGGCCCAGTTCCAAATCGCCGTCGAGCAGTTGCACCGGAACTTTGCTGGACAGGCTGCGGCGCACCTGCACTTTCACCTTCGGGTAAAGGCGGCGGTACTGCTCGATGTGGTTTAGCAGGTAGAGCGAAGTCGATTCGTTGGCACCGATCGTGAGGCGGCCGGAGGAATTGTCGCGCAGCTCGGCCAGGGCGTTGGACATGTCGGCCTGGAGATTTTCAAAGCGGCGCGCATACTCGAGCACGATCTTGCCGGCGTCGGTAAGGAGTAGTTCCTTGGCGGAGCGGTCGATCAGTTTCTCTTCCAGCTCGGCCTCCAGCCGTTGCACGGCGAGACTGATCGCCGGTTGTGTCCGCAGCATCTTTTCTGCCGCGCGGGAAAAGGATTTTTCACTTGCGACCGAGTGGAAGACTTTTAGAGAGTGTAGGAGCACGTGGATTCCTTCATTCTGCTTATACGATAAGCATGGCTTATCTCATTATGATTGATTATCGTGACCGCAAGCAATATAAATTTGCTAAATCGCGGGGAGCGCAAGATAATGGAAAGGCAATCAGGAGGTGCCAATGACTGAGGCGCTAAAACAACCCCGTGTCTATATCTTCGACACGACTTTGCGGGACGGAGAACAGTCGCCCGGATGCAGCATGACCGTACCAGAGAAGCTGCGTTTGGCTGCGAAACTGGTCGAACTGGGCGTGGACATTTTAGAGGCGGGCTTCCCGATCGCCTCGGATGGCGATTTTGAAGCGGTACGGCGGGTAAGCCAGGAATTTCCCTGGGTGCAAGTGGCGGCGCTCTCGCGCGCGACCAAGATGGACGTAGAGCGGGCGGCGGCGGCGCTGGACAAAGCCAAGCGGCCCCGCATCCACACCTTTATCGCGACGAGCGACATTCACTTGCAGTACAAGCTGAAGAAGTCGCGCGAGCAGGTGCTTGAGGACGCGGTGCGGGCGGTAGAATTGGCGCGCAAGTATGTCGACGACGTGGAATTCTCAGCTGAAGACGCGACACGCACAGACATTGAATATCTCGAACAGGTGAGCCGCGCGGTGGTGGCGGCCGGGGCGCGTACGGTGAACTTACCGGACACGGTTGGGTTCTCAGTGCCGGAAGACTACGCCGAGCGCATTGGGCACATCGTCAAGGTGTTGGGCGACAGCGCGATCGTGAGCGTCCATTGCCACGACGACCTGGGGCTGGCCGTGGCCAATTCTCTGGCGGCAGTGAAGGCGGGAGCGCGGCAGGTGGAATGCACGATCAACGGGATTGGCGAGCGCGCCGGCAACTGCTCGCTCGAAGAGATCGTGATGGTGATGAAGACGCGCAACGACTTCTACCCATTCGAGACCAAGATTGTGCCGGAACATTTGTTCCCGGCGAGCCAGATGCTGACCAGCATCATTACCTTTGGGCCGCAGCCTAATAAGGCCATTGTCGGCGCCAACGCGTTTGCGCACGAGGCGGGCATCCACCAGGACGGCTATCTGAAGAATCGCAGCACTTACGAAATCATCGACCCCAAGACCGTCGGGGTGCCCGAGGGCAAACTGGTGCTGGGCAAGCATAGTGGACGGCACGCGCTGAAGAAACGCGTGGAAGAACTCGGTTATCCGGAGCTGACCAAGGAGCAACTCGACCAAGTGTACGAGCGCTTCACTACGGCGGCGGATAACAAGAAGGGCTTCATGAACGAAGAGATCATCGAATTTATCGAAGCGGCGCTCGAAGGGGCGACCGAGAAAGTCAGTTAGATGCAATTGAAGGTTTTGGCCTTGCCGGGCGACGGCATCGGCGTTGAAGTTACTGCTGAAGGATTGCGCGTGCTCAAGCATGTCGCGGCCAAGTACAAACATGAGTTGGTCTTGACCGAGGGTTTATTGGGTGGCATCGCAATCCATAAGACCGGGACGCCGTTTCCAGCCGAGACGGAACGGCTAACGCTGGAGGCCGACGCGACGATCATGGGTGCCTTTGGGCTGCCCGAGTTCGACAACGCGCCGCCGGATAAGCGCCCCGAGCGCGGGCTGCTGGCCATTCGCAAAGTGTTGGGCGTTTACGCCAATCTGCGGCCGGTGAAAGCTTATGAGGCGCTGCTGGACTCATCGCCGCTCAAGAATCACCTACTGGCAGGCGTCGACATGATCATTGTGCGCGAGCTTACCGGCGGTCTGTACTACGGCACGCCGCGCGGCATCAGCGGTACTGGCGACGAAGAACGCGGCACCAATACGATGACTTACACGCGCTCGGAGATCGCGCGGATCACCCGAATGGCGTTTAAACTTGCGCGCAATCGCCGCCGCAAAGTAACCAGCGTCGATAAGTCGAATGTACTCGAGACGTCGCAGTTGTGGCGGCGCGTGGTCGAAGAGATCGCCCCCGAGTTTCCCGATGTGAAACTCGATCACTTGCTTGTTGACAATGCGGCAATGCAACTTGTGCTGAAGCCGGCGCAGTTTGACGTGATCGTGATGGAGAACATGTTTGGCGACATCCTCAGCGACGAAGGATCGGTGATTACCGGTTCGATCGGAATGTTGCCTTCCGCCTCGATTGGCGCGCAAAAGCCCAATGGAGCCTGGGTGGGTTTGTATGAGCCGGTGCACGGGTCCGCGCCAGACATCGCGGGCAAGGGGATCGCCAACCCGTTGGGCGCAATCGGTAGCGTGGCGGCGATGCTCGAATATAGCTTCGGGCTGATCGAAGAAGCGGCGGCGGTGAATACGGCGATGGAAGCCGTGTTGAATGCCGGTGTTGTCACGCGCGATCTGAAGGGTACCGCTACGACCGAACAAGCCGGTAAAGCAGTCTGTGAAGCGATCGGATAAGAATCAATGAGCCAACCAAGAACAATCATTCAAAAACTGTGGGAGTCCCATGTCGTGGCCAACCCGCCTGGCGCGCCCGCGTTGTTATTTATCGATTTGCACTTAGTGCATGAAGTGACCAGCGCCCAGGCGTTCGACGGTT
This sequence comes from Bryobacter sp., assembly GCA_025356215.1. Taxonomy (GTDB): domain Bacteria; phylum Acidobacteriota; class Terriglobia; order Bryobacterales; family Bryobacteraceae; genus Bryobacter. The sequence continues at coordinate 10,335 of JANXUM010000492.1, forward strand.
TGCGGGCTCGGGGTCTAAAAGTACGCCGCCCGGATCTAACTTTCGCGACGACCGACCACTCTACGCCCACCACCCCGCGCAACCTGCCGATTCTCGATCCGATCGCCAAAAGCCAAGTGGAAAAGCTGGAGCGCAACGCGACGGAATTCGGCATCCCGTACTTTGGCTTTCTCAACGACAAACAAGGCATTGTACACGTCATCGGACCGGAAAACGGCCTGACGCAGCCGGGGATGACGGTGGTGTGCGGCGACAGCCACA